>JAPOHV010000162.1 GCA_029979305.1 Mycobacteriaceae bacterium
AGGCTGAGCCCGCCGAGGGTCACCCGCGCGGGCGCACCGGGCGTGAAGCCCGGGGAGGGCGCGCAGGCGAACACTTGCTGACTCGCGTCGAAGGCGATCTGGAACTGCTCGTCGGTGGGGCTGAAGGTGCCGGCGTCGTTGATGGCACCGGCCAGTTCCGGCTTGTCGTTCAGCGGCAGGAACGGCACACCACCCTTGACCGCGTTCTCCAGCATGGAGGCGAACACGAACGGCCAGTTGACCTCCAGGGCGGCGTTGCCCTGCTCGAGTGCCAGCCGCGCGGTGCCCTCGTCGGTCTGGGTGACGGATGGATCCGCGCCGGGCGCGGTGGCCACCGATTTGATGATCGACAGCGCCTTGACGGTGGCTGCGCGGTGCTCGGGCGTATCGACCAGGGTCACCCGCTTACCGTCCTCGGACAGCACCCGTCCGCCGGCGCTCTCAAGCAGGGTGTTGAACCACACCACCAGGCCCTCGTACTGCTTGGCCTGCACGGCGATCCAGCTGGGTTTGCCCTCGGCGTGCAACCGGTCGGCCTCGGCGAGCATCTGATCCCACGTCGGCGGGGGCGGCGCGACCAGATCCGGCCGGTACCAGAGCATTTGGGTGTTGGTGGTCACCGGCGCGGCGTAGAGCTTGCCGCCCCAGGTGGCCGACGCCAGCGGGCCCGGCAGAGTGTCGGTGGTGGCGTCGGTCTCGGCCTGGCCGGCGGGGTCGGCTGACAGCGGCAGCGCCCAGCCCGCTTCGGCGAACTCGGCGGTCCACACCACGTCCATCGCCATGATGTCGAGGGTGTGGTCGTTGCCGGTGATCCGGCGGGCCAGTTGCAGCCGTTGGTCGTCGGCGCCCTTGGGAAGGGCGAACTGTTTGATCTGGAACTTGCCGCCCAGGGTCTCTGTGCAGCGCTTGGCCACGGCGGTGAAGGTGGCGGTCTCGCTGGCGGGGGTGTAAAGGCTGACGACGCCGCTATCGGCGTTCGACCCGCACGCCGACAACGATGCGACGGTCAGCGCCGTCAGTGCCGCGCCACAGACTCGTTGTGCGCGCTTCACGCCTGTTCCCACGACGCGTACCTTATCCCGCCAGCGCGCCGGGACAGCGCAGGCGACGACGAGTTGGCGCAGGTGGACGTGTGGCGGTTAGGGGTCTTCGCGGTCAATCAAGGTCTGCAGCATGCCAACAATCTGCTCCTGGCCTGCCGCGGTCAGGTCAAACTTCGTTCGCATTTCAGTGCGGAGATCGGCCACGTTGGAGCGGAGATCGGCCAAGTCCGCACGCGTAGCTTTGAAGCCGCTGGTCGTTGCATTTCTGAAGTCACGCAACTCCGCATGAATCTCGCTGACGTCACGATCAGCCGCACCGGCAAGGACCCTGGCAGCCGCCGCGTCTTGCTCGCTGATCTTCAGGCGCGCCCGAATTTTCCGCACCTCGCCTTCCAGTGCGCTGACCCGCGGTTCGAGGTCGTCACTGGCCATGTACAGAACCTTACCGCCGTCCGATCCCCGGGCCGGATGCTTATCCACAGGCCCGAACAGGGCCGTGGACCGCTACAGCGACAAGCGCGAGAGCATGTCGCGGGCCTGTTCGGCGCTCTGCGGATCGCACAGCACGTCATAGCGGCCCGCGACCAACTGCATGGTCGAGCTGAAATCCCTTGTCCCCTTCGACATTCCATACGGCACGGCGGAGGTGATCAGGCCGAACATGACGCCGGCGGGCACCGCCGCCACCAGGCTCTTGCCCAGGTCGCCGGTCAAGAGCCCGAGCAGCAGACCGATGAACACGCCCAGCCAGGCACCGGTGAGTACGCCGCCGAGCAGCACCTTGCCCCAGCTGAGCCGGCCGGTGACCCGCTCGACCTGCATCAGGTCGACGCCCACGATGGTCACCTGCTGCACCGGGAACTGGTTGTCGGAGAGATAGTCGACGGCCTTCTGGGCCTCGGCGTAGGTGGGATAGGAACCGACCGGCCAGCCCTTCGGCGGGGTCGGCAGGGCCATCGGTCCGCGCGGTGATCCCGGGGCGCCGGGGACCCCACCCGGGTTCTGTGCTGGCGGAAAGGGACTGGTCATTGTGTTGGCTCTCCTGTCCTTAGCGGTTCTTTCACAAGCATGGCAGCCGCAGCGGCCCCCACGGAGAAAAGCCGCCGACTCACGCCGGTGGCACGAACGGCGCGGCGGTGCGGGTCATGCCGGCAGCCCGGCCCTTCGCGGCGACCACCCGTGCCATCTTGCGGCTGGCCTCGTCGATCATCTCCTCGCCCAGCATCGCCGCGCCGCGCGCGCCGCCGGCGGCCGAGGTGTGCCACTGGTAGGCGTCCAGGATCAGTTCGGCGCGGTCGTACTCGTCCTGCCGGGGGCTGAAGATCTCGTTGCCCGCCGCGATCTGGTCGGGATGCAGCACCCACTTGCCGTCGTATCCCAGCGCGGCCGACCGGCCCGCCACCCTCCGGAAGGCATCGATATCGCGCACCTTCAGATAGGGCCCGTCAACCGCCGCCACCCCGTGGGCGCGGGCGGCGATCAGGATGGTCATCAGGACGTGGTGATAGGCGTCGCCGACGTCATAGCCCTCGGGTTGCTCGCCGACCACCAGGGTGCGCATGTTCAGACTCGCCATCAGGTCGGCGGGTCCGAGCACCAGTGCCTGAACCCGCGGCGCGGCGGCGATCGCGTCGATGTTCGTCAGCCCGCGGGCGTCCTCGATCTGCGCGTCGACGCCGATCCGCCCGACCGGCAGACCGTGGCTGCGTTCCAGCTGGGTCAGCAGCAGATCCAGCGCGTGCACGTGGGTGGCGTCGGTGACCTTCGGCAGCACGATCACGTCGAGATGCGAGCCGGCCGCCCACACCACGTCGATCACGTCGCGGTGCGTCCACGGTGTGGTCCAGTCGTTGACCCGCACCCCGCGCAACTGGCCCGACCAGCCCGGGCCGGCAAGAGCGGCGGCCACCTGGGTGCGGGCGGCCGCCTTGGCGTCAGGGGCGACGGCGTCCTCCAGGTCGAGGAAGACCTCGTCGGCCGGCAGGCCCTTGGCCTTCTCGATCATCCTGGGACTGCTGCCGGGAACCGAGAGGCAGGTTCGACGGGGGCGATAACCGTTGTCCACCCGCAGACTCCTACCCTTCAAATATGGCGTCGGTGAACAGGGTATACGCGGCGCGACTTGCGGGGATGGTCGTGCTGGGTCCCGACGGCGAATCCCTGGGCCGGGTCCGCGACGTCGTGATCAGCATAAGTATCGTCCGCCAGCAACCGCGCGTCCTGGGACTGGTGGTCGAATTGCTCACCCGGCGAAGGATTTTCGTCCCGATCCTGCGGGTCACCGCGATCGAACCCGACGCGGTCACCCTGACGACCGGCAACGTGTCGCTGCGCCGCTTCACCCAGCGCCCCGGCGAGGTCCTGGTGGTCGGCCAGGTGCTCGACACCCGGGTGCGCGTCGACGACCCCGAACAGGAGCAGCTCGCCGGCGTCGACGTGGTGGTGGTCGACCTGGGCATCGAGCAGACCCGCACCCGCGACTGGGTGGTCACCCGGGTGGCGGTGCGCAGTCAGCGGCGCCTGGGCCGGCGCGGCGCGGTGGTGGTGGTGGACTGGCAGAACGTCGCCGGCCTGACCCCCTCGGGCCTGGCGATGCCGGACCAGGGCGTGGCGCAACTGCTGCACCAGTTCGAGGGGCAGCGCCCCATCGAGGTGGCCGACGCGCTGCGCGACCTGCCGGCCAAGCGGCGCACCGAGGTGGTCAACGCCCTCGACGACGAACGCCTCGCCGACATCCTGCAGGAGCTCTCCGAGGACGACCAGACCGACCTGCTGCGCCAACTGGACACCGAGCGCGCCGCCGACGTCCTGGAGGCCATGGACCCCGACGACGCCGCCGACCTGCTGGGGGTGCTCAACCCCACCGAGGCCGAGGCGCTGCTGACCCGGATGGACCCGGAGGAGTCCGAGTCGGTGCGGCGACTGCTGAGCCACTCCCCCGACACCGCGGGCGGCCTGATGACCTCCGACCCGGTGGTGCTCGCCCCGGACACCACCGTGGCCGAGGCGCTGGCCCGGGTCCGCGACCCCGACCTGACACCGGCGCTGGCCTCGCTGGTCTTCGTGGTGCGCCCGCCGACCGCCACCCCCACCGGCCGCTATCTGGGGTGCGTGCACCTGCAGGCGCTGCTGCGCGAACCGCCGGCCAACCTGGTCAGCGGCATCCTGGACAACGATCTGCCCAGCCTGGTGCCGGACTCCGCACTCGGTGAGGTGACCCGCTACTTCGCCGCCTACAACCTGGTCTGCGGCCCGGTGGTCGACGAGCAGGGCCACCTGCTGGGCGCGGTCACCGTCGACGACGTCCTCGACCACCTGTTGCCCGACGACTGGCGGGAGAGCTTCGAAGGCACCCAGATCACCTCGGCGGCCGGGCGGCCGACGTGAGCGACCCGCGGCAACGTCTCGACACCCCGCTGACCTCACGGCGGCCGTCGTTCAACCTCGACCCCGAGGCGGTGGGCCGGGTCAGTGAGTCGGTGGCCCGATTCCTGGGCACCGGCCGCTACCTGATGTGGCAGACCATCGTCGTCATCGTCTGGATCAGCCTCAACCTCTTCGCTGTGAAGCTGCGCTGGGATCCCTACCCGTTCATCCTGCTCAACCTGGCCTTCTCCACCCAGGCCGCCTACGCCGCCCCGCTGATCCTGCTGGCCCAGAACCGGCAGGAGAACCGCGACAAAGTGGCTCTGGAGGAGGACCGCCGCCGCGCCGAGCAGACCAAGGCCGACACCGAGTTCCTCGCTCGCGAGCTGGCCGCGCTGCGACTGGCGGTCGGCGAGGTGGCCACCCGCGACTACCTGCGCCGGGAGATCGAGGAACTGCGCGAGGCGCTGGGGAAGAAGAAACCGCCGAAATCCGCGGCCAAGAAGACCGGCCCGCAACCGCTGCCGGACGAATCCGGGCAGTGACGACTCGGGGCAATGCGTTTCGCCGGGGTCACCTGCTTATGTATGGTGACTTGGTTCACCAGGAATAGCTGTGAGGGGACCAGTGGGGATAGGACACCGGGTCGGCCGCGCCGTGCGGACCCCCGCGTTCGGAATCGCGCTGCTGACTCCGGTCGTACTGGCCGGTGCGGTGGCCGCCTCCCCCGACCGTCCGGGCGCCCCCGTCAAGAGCGGTGACGCGTCCTCACCGGCGGCCGCTGAACCGGCCCGCACCGAGGGCATCTCGGTGGTGGCGATGGCCAAGCCTCCTTCGGACTTCCGCTTCGCGGCCAACACCCTCTCACCGCCGCCGCCCGCCGCGGTGCTCGGCGGTGCCGGCGGCCCGGTGGGCGGCCTGCGGATCCCCGCGATGGCGTTGTCGGCCTACCGCAAGGCCGAACAGACCATGGCCGTGGCGGCCCCGGGTTGCGGCGTCAGCTGGAATTTGCTGGCCGGTATCGGTCGCATCGAGTCGTCGCACGCCAACGGCGGAGCCACCGATTCGCGCGGTACCGCGGTCCGGCCGATCTACGGGCCGGTGCTGGACGGCACGCTGCCCGGCAACGAGATCATCGTGCAGAGCAACCTGGGCGGGCGCCCGGTCTACGCCCGCGCCATGGGCCCCATGCAGTTCCTGCCCGGTACCTGGTCGCGGTTCGCCTCCGACGGTGACGGCGACGGAAAGGCCGACCCGCAGAACCTGTTCGACGCCACCCTGGCCACCGCCCGCTACCTGTGCAGCGGCGGTATGAACCTGCGCAACCAGGCCCAGGTGCTCACCGCGATCCTGCGCTACAACAACTCGATGGCCTACGCCGAGAACGTGCTGGGCTGGGCCGCGGCCTACGCGACCGGTGTCGCACCGGTCAACCTGCCCTCGATCAACGGTCCGGTGCCGGCCCTCGGCGGCGGCCACCTGGAGAACCCCAGCGGCCTGGGACCCGGTATGACCGGGCTGCCCTCGGGCGACCCGCTGGCAGAACTCGCGTTCGGCAACAGCACACAGGCCGGTCAGCTGCTGCCCGGCCCCGGCCCCGGTCCCGGCAACAGCGTGCTGCCCGAGCATGGCTGCGAGGTCATCTGCATGGCCTCGCAGTTGGCACCGTCGCAGACGCCCAATCCGAACCTCCCACCGTGGATGGCCACCCCGCCCCCGTGGATGGTCCCACAGCAG
>JAPOHV010000005.1 GCA_029979305.1 Mycobacteriaceae bacterium
AGCCGCAGGCTGAGCCCGGCCAGCAGCTGGCGGCCCTGCGGGTTGCGGACTTCGATGTCGCGCAACTCGATTGACCCGTCGCTGCTCTGCTCGGCGGTCAGCCGGGGCAGCTCCCGGGCCTGCTCGTCGGCGGTGACCAGACCGTCGAGACGGATGATCGTCGCCCGGTAGGCGGCGAACGAGTCGTAGACGGACCGGAAGAACGACAGCGAGTCGTGGACGCTGTTGAACGCACTGGCCGACTGCGTGACGTCGCCGAAGGTGATCTGCCGGCTGAAGAGCCGCTGCGCCTGAACGATGAGCGGCAGCGGGTTGATGAACTGGGTGATCGACTGGTTCCAGCCCAGCAGGGCCAGGGTCCGTACGACGTAGCCGCGGTAGTTGGAGATCACGGCGGCGAAACGAGCTCGCAGAACCGACTTTTCGGCACCCTCGCCGCGATAGAAACTGATCGACTCGGCGGCGTCGCGCATCCGGACCAGGGCATAGCGGAAGGCGGCGTTGGTCAGTTCGTTGCGGAAGCTGAAGCGGATCAGCGGGCGCCCGATCCAGAAGGCGATCACGGTGGTGGCGAACACGTACACCAGGGCGATCCAGAACAGTGCGTGGCCGAGGGTGAACCCCAGGAACGTCAGGGGGCCGGACAGATTCCACAGGATGGGCGTGAAGGCCACCACCG
The DNA here is from genome assembly GCA_029979305.1 of Mycobacteriaceae bacterium. Taxonomy (GTDB): domain Bacteria; phylum Actinomycetota; class Actinomycetes; order Mycobacteriales; family Mycobacteriaceae; genus Mycobacterium. The sequence continues at coordinate 680 of JAPOHV010000005.1, forward strand.
ACACCATCGCGTTGATGGCGCCGAACAGCAAAGTCGTCGTCGTTCCCACCGTCGGGGTGTTGGCGCCGGTGCCGGTGCCGGCGGTGAACGCGTCGATGTCGAGCTGGATCCGCTGGTCGGGATTGTCGATCGGGTTGTCCAGGAACCGCCCTCGATAGAACGATTCATCGTCGAGCCAGTCGCCGGTCAGCCGGTCGGTCAGCCACACCCGCCAGCGGATGATGAAGTGCTGGGTCAGGTAGATGTCGATCATCTGCCGGCTCACATAGGCCGTGGCGATCAGCGCGAAGGTGATGATGGCCGTCCAGAAGCCGCGGATGCCGGAGTCGCGCACCGCGTCATCGCCGGCTCCGCCGCCCTCGAATGCCACCTGCAGCGAGGAGTACAGGTCGTTGGCCTGATAACTGAGCAGCACCTGTAGGCGCACCGCGATCAGCGTCGAGAACAGCAGCACACCGAGCCAGGCCCACACCGCGAGGCTGCCCGGGCCGCGGAAATAACCGCCGGTCACCCGCCAGAACTGCCGGCCCCAGCTGGTGTAGCGACCCAGCAGCACCAGCACGGTGACCGTCACGACGGCGGTGATCAGCCAGGCCTTACCGGTCCACAGCAACGACTGCGGGATCTCGTGCGCCCAGTCCAGCGAGGGCTCGTACATCTCCATGGTCGTCAACCTCCGCGGCCCAGCATGGCAGCAACCGCCCGGCGGCCCGGGCCGATTGGCCGACCCAGGATCAGACCGTCGCGGGCTGCTCGCCGTTGATCCGGCTCAGCCGCCATTCGCCCTCGCCGAGCAGGTGGAGGTGCTGCTGGTGATAGCGGTCGACCGCGGGGCGGTGGCTGACGCTGACGACGATGGTGTCGGGCAGTTCGGTGCGCACCAGGTCGTAGACCGAGTACTCCAGCCCCTCGTCGAGCGCCGAGGTGGCCTCGTCGAGGAACACCGCCTTGGGCTTGGTCAGCAGGATTCTGGCGAACGCGACGCGTTGCTGCTCGCCCGGGGAGAGCACCTTGGCCCAGTCCTCGTCGTCGTTGAGCCGCGGTGCCAGATGTGTCAGGGCCACCTTGGCCAGCGTCTGCTGCAGGTCCTCGTCGGGTATCGACCCGGATGCCGACGGGTAGGACAGCACCGTGCGCAGGTCACCGAGGGGCATGTAGGGCATCTGGGACAGGAACATCGTGTCGTGGTCGCCGACCGGGCGGGACACCGATCCGCTTGTGTACGGCCACATTTCGGCGACACTTCGCAGCAGCGTCGTCTTGCCGGCGCCGGAGCGGCCCGTCACCACCAGGCTCTCACCGGGATTCAGCCGCAGGCTCAGCGGATCCACCAGCTGGCTGCCGCCGGGGGTTCGGACCTCCACCTGCCGCAGTTCGACCGATCCGTCGGTGCTGGGCACCGTCTCCAGGCTCGGCATCGCGCGGGCCGCCGCGTTGTCCTCGACCAGGCCGTGCAGACGGATGATCGCGGCGCGGTAGGCGGCGAACTGGTCATAGGCGTTGCGGAAGAACGACAGCGAGTCGCTGATGTTGGAGAACGCACTCGCCGACTGGGTGACGTCACCGAAGTCCATCTCGCCCTTGAACAGCCGCGGCGCCTGGACGATCAACGGCAACGGCGTGATGATCTGGCTCATCGCCAGGTTCCACCCGGTGAAGCCCAGTGTGCGGCGGACGAACGCCCGGTAGTTGGAGATGATCGCCATGAACCGGGTCCGCAGAATCTTGCCCTCGGTGGCCTCGCCCCGGTAGAACCCGACCGCCTCGGCGGCATCGCGCAACCGCACCAGCGCGTAGCGGAACGCCGCGTTGGTCAGTTCGTTGCGGAAACTCAGCCGGATCAGCGGCCGGCCGATCCAGAACGCCACGACGGTGGCGAAGAACACGTAGACGAACGCCACCCAGAACAGCGCCCGGGGCAGGGTGACGCCGAACAGGGTCACCGGGCCCGACAGGTGCCACAGGATCGGGATGAACGCGAACACGGTGCACACCGAGGACACCGATCCGAACAGCAACACCGAACCGGTGCCGACCGTGGGGGAGTTCGGCGAGGCGCCGACACCGGTGGTGAAGACGTCGACGTCCTGCTGGAGACGCTGATCGGGGTTGTCGGTGTGGGTTTCGGCGAAACGGCTCCGGTAGTAGGCGTGATCGCCCAGCCAGTCACGGGTCAACCGGTTGGTGAGCCAGGTGCGCCAGCGGATGATGAAGCGCTGGGTCAGGTAGATGTCGATCATCACCTGGCTGATGTAGATCGTGGCCAGGATCCCGAATATGCCCAGCGCCACCCAGAAGCCGTGGATCGCGTTGTCGCGGATCTCGTCCTCGTTGGCGCTGGTGGCCTCGAAGGCGGTCTGCAACGAGGTGTAGAGGTCGTTGCTGAAGTAGCTGAGCAGCACGTTGATGCGAACCGAGATCATCACCGACAGCAGCAGTACGGCCAGCCAGGCCCAGACCTTCACCGACGCGGCGCCCTTGAAGTACTCGCCGGTGATCCGCCAGTACTGCCGGCCCCACACGGTGAGCCGGGACAGCAGGAACAGCACGACCAGGGTGGCCACCGCCGCGATCGCCCAGTAACGCAGGATCCAGATCAGGGACGGGACGAGTTCGTGTCCCCAGTCCATGGACGGTTTGTAGGGCTCCAACGCGCTCTCCTCCCGGCGAACGGGTGCTGCGGTCGCGGTTACGCAGTACCCGGCGAAGCTACCCCAGCACCGGCACACGGCACCACGCCGACGCCGGATAGCGCCGGGGCCGGGCCGGGCCGGCGCTGGCTAGGCTCACCTGATGGAGAACGTCCACGCCGGCCGGCTGATCGCCCGCAGGCTCAAGGCCAGCGGCATCGACACCCTGTTCACCCTCTCCGGCGGGCACCTGTTCTCGATCTACGACGGCTGCCGCAGCGAGGGAATCCGGCTGATCGACACCCGCCACGAGCAGACCGCGGCGTTCGCGGCCGAAGGCTGGTCGAAGGTCACCCGGGTTCCCGGCGTGGTGGCACTGACGGCGGGACCGGGTGTCACCAACGGGATGAGCGCGATGGCCGCCGCCAGCCAGAACCAATCGCCCATGGTGGTACTCGGTGGCCGCGCCCCGGCGTTGCGGTGGGGAATGGGTTCGCTGCAGGAGATCGACCACGTGCCCTTCGTCGCCCCGCTGACCCGCTACGCGGCGACGGCGCAGTCGGCTGCGGCGGTGGGGGACCGGGTCGACGACGCACTGCGCGCCGCTGTCGGAGCGCCCTCCGGGGTGGCGTTCGTCGACTTCCCGATGGATCACGTCTTCGGCGAGGCGACCGACCGCGGCGAACCCGGCGCGCTGACCGAACTGCCCGTCCCGCCCCGCGCCGACGCCGACGCACTCGACCGCGCGGTGGCGCTGCTGTCGACCGCGCAGCGGCCGGTGATCATGGCCGGCACCAACGTGTGGTGGGGACATGCCGAGTCCGAATTGCTGCACCTGGCCGAGCGACTGCGAATTCCGGTGCTGGCCAACGGAATGGCGCGCGGCATCGTCGGCGCCGATCGCGACCTCGCCTTCTCGCGGGCGCGCTCGGCGGCGCTGTCGCAGGCCGACGTGGCGCTGGTGGTCGGTGTGCCGATGGACTTCCGGCTCGGGTTCGGCGGGGTTTTCGGGGCGCAGACCGAACTGATCGTGGCCGACCGCTGCGAACCGGGCCGGGATCATCCGCGTGCGATCGCCGCCGGGCTCTACGGGGATCTGCCGGCCACCCTCACCGCGCTGGCGGATGCCCGGGTCGCCGACCACGAGGACTGGATCGGTGGCCTGCGCACCGTCGAAACCGGGGCCAGGGCCGCCGAGGCCGGCGAACTGGCCGATGACCGGACCCCGCTGCACCCCATGCGGGTCTACGCCGAACTGCTGCCCCTGCTCGACCGCGACGCGATCATCGTCATCGACGGCGGCGACTTCGGCTCGTATGCCGGCCGGGTCATCGACAGCTACGTGCCCGGTGCGTGGCTGGACAGCGGCCCGTTCGGCTGCCTGGGCTCGGGGCCCGGTTACGCGCTGGCGGCCAAGCTCGCCCGCCCGGAACGGCAGGTGGTGCTGTTGCAGGGTGACGGCGCCTTCGGCTTCTCCGGCATGGAGTGGGACACCCTGGTTCGTCACGGGGTTCATGTGGTCTCGGTGCTCGGCAACAACGGGATCTGGGCACTGGAGAAGCACCCGATGGAGGCGCTGTACGGCTACTCGGTGGTGGCAGACCTGCTTCCGGGGACCCGCTACGACGAGGTGGTGCGTGCACTCGGTGGGCACGGCGAACTGGTCAGCACCCCGGACGAACTGCGGCCGGCGCTGCGCCGCGCCTTCGACAGCGGGCTGCCGGCGGTGGTCAACACCCTGACCGATCCCGCTGTCGCCTACCCGCGCAGGTCGAATCTTGCCTGAGGCCGCCGGGGTACCGTTGTCGCCGTGGCACGAAGCACCTCGAAGACACCCAAATCCGGCTCCTCCGGCCAGGGCGGCCGGGTAAGCCGCGGGTTCTGGCGGCTGCTCGGCGCGTCGACCGAGAAGGTCAAGGCGCAGGGCATGTCCGAGGTGGAGGCGTCGTCGCAGTTCGACGAGAAGGCCGCGGCCCTCGACGATGAGCAACTGGCCAAGGCGGCGCGGCTGCTCGACATGAAGGGCCTGGCCGGCTCACCGGACATGCCGCAGTTCCTGGCGATCGCACGCGAGGCCGCTGAACGCGCCACCGGCCTGCGCCCGTTCGACGTCCAGCTGCTCGGCGCGCTGCGCATGATGGCCGGAGACGTCATCGAGATGGGAACCGGCGAGGGCAAGACCCTCTCGGGCGCCATTGCCGCGGCGGGCTATGCCCTCGCGGGCCGCCGGGTGCACGTGGTCACCATCAACGACTACCTGGCCCGCCGCGACGCCGAGTGGATGGGGCCGCTGATCGAAGCCCTCGGCTGCACCGTCGGATGGATCACCGAGGACTCCACCCGCGACCAGCGCCGCGCCGCCTACCGGTGCGACGTCACCTACGCCTCGGTCAACGAGATCGGCTTCGACCTGTTGCGAGACCAGCTGGTGGTCGACGTCGACGACCTCGTCTCACCCGATCCCGACGTCGCACTGATCGACGAGGCCGACTCGGTTCTGGTCGACGAGGCGCTGGTGCCGCTCGTGCTCGCCGGCACCACCCACCGTGAGACGCCCAAGCTCGAGATCGTCCGGCTGGTGGGCCAACTGGTGGCCGACTCCGACGGCGACAAGTACTTCGCCACCGACGCCGACAACCGCAACGTCCATCTCACCGAGGCCGGCGCCCAGCGGATCGAGCGGGCGCTCGGCGGCATCGACCTGTACTCCGAGGAGCATGTCGGCACCACGCTCACCGAGGTCAACGTCGCCCTGCACGCCCACGTGCTGCTGCAGCGCGACGTGCACTACATCGTGCGCGACGGCGCGGTCCAGCTGATCAACGCGTCCCGCGGCCGGATCGCCTCGCTGCAGCGCTGGCCGGACGGGTTGCAGGCGGCCGTCGAGGTCAAGGAGGGCATCGAGACCACCGAGACCGGCGAGGTGCTCGACACCATCACGGTGCAGGCCCTGATCAACCGCTATCCCACCGTGTGCGGCATGACCGGCACCGCGCTGGCGGCCGGTGAGCAACTGCGGCAGTTCTACAAGCTCGGCGTCTCGCCGATCCCGCCGAACACCCCGACCGTCCGCTCCGACGAGCCGGACCGGGTCTACATCACCGCCGGCGCCAAGAACGACGCCATAGTCGACCACATCATCGAGGTGCACGCCACCGGTCAGCCGATCCTGGTCGGCACCCAGGACGTCGCCGAGTCCGAGGATCTGCACCACCGGCTGCGCCGCCGCGGTGTGCCCGCGGTGGTGCTCAACGCCAAGAACGACGAGGAGGAGGCCCGTGTCATCGCCGAGGCCGGCAAGCTCGCCGCGGTGACGGTCTCGACCCAGATGGCCGGCCGCGGCACCGACATCCGGCTGGGTGGCTCGGAGGCCGACGACGACTCGGCCGACAAGCATGCCGTCGCCGAGCTGGGCGGGCTGCACGTGATCGGCACCGGCCGGCACCGCACCGAGCGGCTGGACAACCAGTTGCGCGGGCGTGCCGGGCGGCAGGGCGACCCGGGCTCGTCGGTGTTCTTCTCCAGCTGGGAGGACGACGTCGTCGCCGCCCATCTGGAGGCCGGCAAGCTGCCGACCGAGTGCGACGAGACCGGTCGGATCACCAGCCCGAAGGCCACCGCGCTGATCGACCACGCCCAGCGGGTGGCCGAGGGCCGGCTGCTGGAGGTGCACTCCAACACCTGGCGCTACAACCAGCTGATCGCCCAGCAGCGGGCGATCATCGTGGAGCGGCGCAACACGCTGCTGAGCACCCCGGCCGCCCGCGAGGAACTCGCCGAACTCTGCCCGGAGCGCTACGACGAACTGGCCCAACAGGTTTCGGATGACGATCTTGAGAACATCTGCCGTCGGATCATGCTCTACCACCTCGACCGCGGCTGGGCCGACCACCTGGCCTACCTTTCCGACATCCGGGAGAGCATCCATCTGCGCGCGCTGGGCCGGCAGAACCCGCTCGACGAGTTCCACCGCCTCGCCGTCGACGCCTTCGCACACCTGGCGGCCGACGCCATCGAGGCATCCCAACAGACTTTCGAGACCTCCGATGTGCTCGACGGTGAACCCGGCCTCGACCTGTCCAGGCTGGCCCGCCCGACCTCGACGTGGACCTACATGGTTCACGACAACCCGATGCGCGACGACTCGCTGTCGGCGCTGAGTCTGCCGGGTGTGTTCCGCTAAGCACCCGGGTAGGTTCGTCGGCATGCATGGCCGGGTGTGGACGATTCCCAACGTCCTGAGCTTCATCCGCCTGGCGCTGCTGCCGGTGTTCGCCTACCTGCTGCTGGTTCGGCACCACTACGGGCCGGCGGTGGCCATCCTGATGTTCAGCGGGGCCTCGGACTGGGCCGACGGCAAGATCGCCCGACTGGTCGACAACCAGTCCTCCCGGCTGGGGGAGTTGCTCGACCCGCTCGTCGACCGGATCTACATGGTGGCCGTTCCTGTCGTGCTGGCGCTGTCCGGGGTGGTGCCGTGGTGGCTGGTGCTGCTGCTGCTCTCCCGCGACGCCGTGCTCGCCGCGACCCTGCCGGTGGTGCAGAGCCGCGGGCTTACCGCACTGCCGGTGACCTATATCGGCAAGGCGGCGACGTTCGCGTTGATGTCCGGCTTCCCGCTGATCCTGTTGGGGCAGTGGGATTCCGGCTGGAGCCGGGTGGTCGGCGCGATCGGCTGGGCGTTCGTGATCTGGGGCACCGGCATGTACCTGTGGTCGGCGGTGCTCTATCTGATCCAGGTTCGCCTGGTGGCCCGGCGACTGCCCAGAGTGGGACGCGCCGCGGCCCGATGACCGCGATACGCTCACTGCCCGGTGGCGTGATGGGCGCGTCACGGGAACATCGACAGAGGAGCACTGTGAGCGACATCCCCGCCGACCTGCACTACACCGCCGAGCACGAATGGGTCCGCCGCACCTCCGAGGACACCGTCCGGGTCGGCATCACCGACTTCGCGCAGTCCTCCCTCGGCGATGTCGTCTACGTCCAGCTTCCCGACGTCGGTGCGAAGCTGACCGCCGGTGAGGCGTTCGGCGAGGTGGAGTCGACCAAATCGGTGTCCGACCTCTACGCCCCGGTGTCGGCGACGGTGGCCGCTGTCAATGGCGATCTGGAGGGCAGCCCGCAGCTGATCAACTCCGATCCCTACGGTCAGGGCTGGCTGCTGGAACTGCGCGCCGATGCCGACGGCCTGGATGGCGGCCTGGCGGGACTGTTGAGCGCCGACGCCTACCGGGACACACTGACCTGACGCTTTGCGTATCCGGGGGTGCGGATCCGGCCGTGGTGGGTACACCGACCAGCGGTGGGCGGTACGGTCGAGCCATACGCAACTGCAGAGGAGTAGCGGGTGACGGACAAGGACTGGCGAATGGGGGCTGACGACAGCTCCGAGGAGCTCACCGTCGAGACGACTTCCGTGTTCCGCGCGGATTTCCTCAGCGACCTTGACGCACCGGCCAGTCCGGCGGCCGAGACGGCGGTGTCCGGTGTCGAGGGTCTGCCGGCGGGTTCGGCGCTGCTGGTGGTCAAGCGCGGGCCCAACGCCGGATCGCGATTCCTGCTCGACCAGCCGACCACTTCCGCGGGCCGTCATCCCGACTCGGACATCTTCCTCGACGACGTGACGGTCAGCCGCCGGCACGCCGAGTTCCGTTCCGACGGCGGCGAGTTCCAGGTGGTCGACGTCGGCAGCCTCAACGGGACCTACGTCAACCGGGAGCCGGTCGACGCGGCGACCCTGGCGAACGGCGACGAGGTGCAGATCGGCAAGTTCCGGCTGGTCTTCCTGACCGGGCCGAAGCCGGGTGGTGCCGGCAGCCAGTGACCGCGCCCGAGAGTCCCGCGGCGGCCGGAATGTCGATCGGCGCGGTTCTTGACCTGTTGCGGCCGGAGTTCCCGGACGTCACGATCTCCAAGATCCGCTTCCTCGAGGCCGAGGGCCTGGTGACCCCGCAGCGCAGCCCGTCGGGCTACCGGCGGTTCACCGCCTATGACTGCGCCCGGCTGCGGTTCATCCTGACCGCGCAGCGCGACCAGTACCTGCCGCTGAAGGTCATCAAGGGACAGCTCGACTCGCAGCCCGACGGCGAACTGCCCGAGCGGGTGTCGGCCTACCCGGTGCCACGGCTGGTGCCGGTCGACGCCGGCCACGAGCCCGGGGCCGGGGCCGGGGCGCCGACTCCGGTGCGGCTGAGCCGGGAGGACCTGCTGGAGCGCTCCGGGGTTCCCAGCCCGCTGATCACGGCGCTGTGCCGGGCGGGCATCATCACCAGCGGCCCGGGTGGATTCTTCGACGAGCACGCCGTGACCATCGCGCAGTGCGCCGCCGCCCTCGGTGAATACGGCGTGGAGCCCCGGCACCTGCGGGCGTTCCGTTCAGCGGCCGACCGGCAGTCGGATCTGATCGCGCAGATCGCCGGTCCGGTGAGCAAGGCCGGCCGCACCGGCGCCCGCGACCGCGCCGACGACCTGGCCAGTGAGATCGCGGCGCTGGCAATCACGCTGCACACCAGTCTGATCAAGTCGGCGGTACGAGACGTACTGGATCGCTGAGGACTAGACTTCAGTGACTGCTACCCAGTGAGCGGAGGTCCGGTCATGGCCGAGGTTCGAGTGGTCGGGATTCGAGTCGAACAGCCCGCCAATCAGCCGGTCCTGCTGCTGCGCGAGACCGAGGGCGACCGCTTCCTGCCCATCTGGATCGGCCAGAACGAGGCGAACGCGATCATCCTCGAACAGCAGGGCGTCGAGCCGCCGCGGCCGCTGACCCATGATCTTTTCCGGGATGTCATTGCCGCCCTTGGTCATTCGCTCAAGGAAGTTCGCATCGTCGATCTGCAGGAAGGCACGTTCTACGCCGATCTCATCTTCGAACGCGACGTCCGGGTGTCCGCGCGGCCCTCGGACTCGGTGGCCATCGCGCTGCGGATGGGCGTGCCGATCTTCGTCGAGGAGGCGGTTCTCGACGAAGCCGGCCTGCTGATCCCCGACGAGGGGGACGAGGAGGCCGCCGGCGCGGTGCGGGAGGACGAGGTGGAGAAGTTCAAGGAGTTCCTCGACACCATTTCCCCGGACGACTTCAAGGCCACCTGAGCAGCAACTTCGCCCTGGCCAGATCACGGATGCGTCTCATCTGTGTCTTGTCTGCGCCGACACGCCAATCGGATGCCGGGACCGCCACCGCGTGGCGGCCATACTTCGGGGGCGACCCAAGGTTGCGGCAGGGCCGCTGACCCGAACGTTGCGGCAGGGCCACAAACGGCCCGTCGGCAGGCGTATGCTCGAACCACTCCGGGCACGGCGCGGGCGGGCGACTGGTTGGAACGGCGAGAGGAAACCATCGTGGGCGACGAGCCACGTCAGGAGCAGTTGGACTTCGCTGCGCCCACCGCCCGCTTCGAGGAGCCCGCACCCGCGGTGGCCGCCGTCAGCCCCCCCGTGCAGGGCGGCCTGTTCCCGGATGACTCGGTGCCCGACGAACTGGTCGGCTACCGCGGCCCCAGTGCCTGTCAGATCGCCGGCATCACCTACCGCCAGCTCGACTACTGGGCCCGCACCTCGCTGGTGGTTCCCTCCATCCGCGGTGCGGCCGGCTCCGGCAGCCAGCGGCTGTACTCGTTCAAGGACATCCTGGTCCTCAAGATCGTCAAACGACTTCTCGATACCGGCATCTCGCTGCACAACATCCGCGTCGCCGTGGACCATCTGCGCCAGCGCGGCGTGCAGGACCTGGCCAACATCACGCTGTTCTCCGACGGCACCACGGTGTACGAGTGCACCTCCGCCGAGGAGGTGGTCGACCTGCTGCAGGGCGGCCAGGGCGTTTTCGGCATCGCGGTAAGCGGGGCGATGCGCGAACTGACCGGCGCCATCGCCGACTTCCCGGGTGAGCGTGCCGACGGCGGCGAGTCGATCGCGGCGCCGGAGGACGAACTGGCCTCGCGGCGCAAGAACCGCGACCGCAAGATCGGCTAGACTCGACCCCGCAACGACGTCGCGCGGGAGAGTTCCGCGGCAGCCAGCCGCGGACGCCGAAGGAGCAACACCTCTCCGTCAACCTCTCAGGCCCCCGGACCGCGCGAGTTACCGTTGCCTCTGGAAAGCGGTGGCCGGCCCGATCGCCGGGTCACCCGCCGATGGGGAAAGGCGCCCGGCGCTGAATCTCTCAGGCACCCAGGACAGAGGGAGAGGACGAACGGCCCCGGACGGGGTCGCGTCCGCCTGAGTCTGGAGTGACTGAAGTTGTTCGATCCCACTGATTTCGCCACCCGCCACATCGGCCTCGACGAGCGCGGGCTGGACACCATGCTCGGCGTCATCGGGGTTTCCTCGCTCGACGAACTGGCCGCCAAGGCGCTACCGGCCGGCATCCTGGACCGGCTGACCGGTCAGGGCGCGGCCCCCGGGCTCGAGACGTTGCCCGCCCCGGCCGGCGAACACCGGGCGCTGGCCGAACTACGGGCGATGGCCGACGCCAACACCGTGGCGGTGTCGATGATCGGCCAGGGCTACTACGACACGCTGACCCCGCCGGTGCTGCTGCGCAACATCCTGGAGAACCCGGCCTGGTACACCGCCTACACCCCCTACCAGCCGGAGATCAGCCAGGGCCGGCTGGAGGCACTGCTGAACTTCCAGACCATGATCGCCGAACTCACCGGCCTGGACATGGCCAACGCCTCGATGCTCGACGAGGGCACCGCAGCGGCCGAGGCGATGACCCTGATGCACCGGGCCGGCCGCGGGTCGTCCAACCGGATCGCCGTCGACACCGACCTGTTCGACGCCACCGCCGCCATCCTGGCGACCCGCGCCGAGCCGCTGGGGATCGAGATCGTCACCGCCGACCTGCGGGGCGGTCTGCCCGACGGGGAGTTCTTCGGCGTGATCGCCCAGCTGCCGGGCGCCGGCGGCCGCGTCGGGGACTGGTCCAAACTGGTCGAACAGGCCCACGAGCGCGGCGCGCTGGTGGCGCTGGGCGCCGACCTGCTGGCCTGCACGCTGATCGCCCCGCCCGGGGAGATCGGCGCCGACGTGGCATTCGGCACGGCCCAGCGGTTCGGGGTGCCGATGGGCTTCGGCGGGCCCCACGCCGGCTATCTGGCGGTGCACACCAGCCACGCCCGCCAGCTGCCCGGCCGGCTGGTCGGAGTCTCGGTGGACGCCGACGGCGCCGCGGCCTACCGGTTGTCGCTGCAGACCCGCGAGCAGCACATCCGCCGTGACAAGGCGACCTCCAACATCTGCACCGCCCAGGTGCTGCTGGCGGTGATGGCCGCGATGTACGCCGCCTACCACGGCCCCGACGGGCTGACCGCGATCGCCCGCCGGGTGCACGGCCACGCCCGCGCCGTGGCCGCCGGGCTGAGCGCCGCCGGTGTGGAGGTGGTCCACGACACTTTCTTCGACACCGTGCTGGCTCATGTGCCGGGTCGCGCTGCGGCCATCCAGGACGCGGCCCGGCAGCGCGGCATCAACATCTGGCGTCCGGACGGCGACCACGTCTCGGTGTCCTGCGACGAGGCCACCACCGGCGACCACGTGGCGCTGGTCCTCGAAGCGTTCGGCGCTGCGCCGGCGGGTGACTATGCCGGTCCTGAACTGGAAAGGCGTGCAACGGAATTCCTCACCCACCCGGCGTTCAACTCCTATCGCACCGAGACCGCGATGATGCGGTACCTGCGCGGTCTGGCCGACAAGGACCTCGCACTGGACCGGACCATGATCCCGCTCGGGTCATGCACCATGAAACTCAACGCCGCCGCCGAGATGGAAGCCGTCACCTGGCCGGAGTTCGGCCGTCAGCACCCGTTCGCCCCGGCCGACGACGCCGCCGGCATGAGGCGGCTGATCGCCGACCTCAACGAGTGGCTGACCGGTATCACCGGTTATGACGCGATCTCGTTGCAGCCCAACGCCGGGTCGCAGGGCGAGTATGCCGGACTGCTGGCCATCCGCGCCTACCACCACGAGCGCGGCGACACCCACCGCGACGTGTGCCTGATCCCGTCGAGTGCACACGGCACCAACGCGGCCTCGGCCGCGATGGTGGGAATGCGGGTTGTGGTGGTCGGCTGCCGTGAGAACGGCGACGTCGACCTCGACGAGCTGCGGGCCAAGGTGGCCGAGCATGCCGACTCGCTGGCGGCGCTGATGATCACCTACCCGTCCACCCACGGCGTCTACGAACACGACATCGCCGAGATCTGCGCTGCCGTCCACGACGCCGGCGGCCAGGTCTACGTCGACGGCGCCAACCTCAACGCGCTGGTGGGACTGGCCCGGCCCGGCAAGTTCGGCGGCGATGTCAGCCATCTGAACCTGCACAAGACGTTCTGCATTCCGCACGGCGGCGGCGGCCCGGGGGTGGGTCCGGTGGCGGTGCGGGCGCACCTGGCGGCGTACCTGCCCGGCCATCCGCTGGCCGCGGAACTGCCGGGCGGCGGGACGGTCTCGGCCGCGCCGTACGGGTCGGCGTCCATCCTCCCGATCACCTGGGCCTATATCCGCATGATGGGCGCGGCCGGGCTGCGCAGGGCCTCGCTGGCCGCGATCGCCTCGGCGAACTACATCGCCCGACGCCTCGACGAGTACTACCCGGTGCTCTACACCGGTGAGAACGGCATGGTGGCCCACGAGTGCATCCTGGACCTGCGGCCGATCACGAAGGCCACCGGCGTCACCGTCGACGACGTGGCTAAACGGTTGGCCGACTACGGTTTCCACGCGCCGACCATGAGCTTCCCGGTGGCCGGCACGCTGATGGTCGAGCCCACCGAGAGCGAGAGCCTGGCCGAGGTGGACGCCTTCTGCGACGCCATGATCGCCATCCGCGCGGAGATCGACAAGGTCGGCTCCGGACAGTGGCCCGCCGAGGACAATCCGTTGCGCAATGCCCCGCACACCGCCGAGTGCCTGCTCGTCGAGGTGTGGGACCACCCCTACACCCGCGAGCAGGCGGCCTACCCGCTCGGCACAGGCTTCCGGGCGAAGGTGTGGCCGCCGGTGCGCCGCATCGACGGCGCCTACGGCGACCGCAACCTGGTGTGCTCCTGCCCGCCGGTGGAAGCGTTCGCGTAACCGGTCCGGCGGACCCGGCTCAGGACAGCATCCGCGAGATCGCGCCGATCAGGTCGGGGGAGTCCGTCCTGGGCACTTCCTGATAGCTGCCGCCGGTGAGTTGTGCCACGGCCTCCCAGGTCGGTCGGTCGGGGTCGCCGCCGAGGTCGATGACGTTGACGGCCACCCGCCGGTTCGGGTCGATCGCGTTCCGGAGATAGTCCTGCAGGCCAGGACCGTCGAGGCTCTGGTCGGTATGCGGGCCCTGGGTGATCACCAGCACCGAGTTCTGTTGTCCCGGGCGGAAATTGTCCAGTGCGTAACCGTAGGCGGCGCGCAGCGTGGTGAAGGACAGCCCGCCGCCACTGGTCGGAGTCGTCGCCTCGAGTACGCCGGTGATCGCCGCCGACCGGTTCCCATTGCCGGCCGGGTCGCCGAGCGGTCCGGTCTCGACCGCCGTGCCGCTGTCTACCTTGTTGAACGTCCACAGCCCTACCGCGGCGTTCGGCGGCAGCGCGTTGATCCGGTCGCGCAGTGCCGCGGTGATGTTGAACAGCCGCGGCCGTCCGCCTTCATCGCCGGTGACGCCCTCATTGAGGACGATGGTGGTGCTCCCGCCGGGCAGCGGGGTGACCGCCCCGGCCACCGCCGCGCGGGTCGGGTCGTCGCCGACCGGCAGCGGCGTGGTCAGTGCCGGGAAGTCCACGACGTCATTGCCCTCAGGGGTCCCGGCGTCGGAGTCCGGAACCCGGAAGCCGGCCGCCGCCAGATCTGCCGACTGCTCCGGCTTGCGCAGGAACCGGGCGAACTCACTGGCCGCGGCGACCTGTTCCTCGGCCAGCCACGGACCCGACAGCAGCACGGTGGGATAGTCGGCGACGGGTACCGGGCCGGTGGGCCGCCAGCCGGCGACCGTGCCGGCGGCGTCCGGCAGGCCGGCGGCACGGGCGAACAGCTGCTGCTCGGTCATCGCCACTGCATGGACCGGCGATGCGGCGGGCAGGCCCGGTCCGGTCAGCGCCTGCCAGGCCTGATCGGCGGTGTTGTCGGGCAGACCCGGCTGCCCGGCCAGCAGTGCCGCGACGGCCGGGAGCCCCGCGGTGGGCGGAGTGTTCGGCGGGGCTGACGCGGTCGCGACCGCCTCGGCGGCCAGGTAGGCGGCGTCGGCGGCGCCGACGGTGGGCAGTGCCAGTCGCAGCGAACCCCAGCCGGGCATATTGCGGCCGTCGAGGCCGGCCGGGTCGGTCTGCAGGCCGGGCAGCGCGGCCCAGCCGTCCTCGCCGAGGGCCGTCCGGAGCTGGGGACGGACCGCCAGCAGCACCGGCGAGGTGACCAGCGAGCGGGCGTCGCTGACGATCTGGTTGCCCGCCGCCGCCTGGAGGCGTGCCGACTGAATCGAACTCGCCGGCAGCCACAGTGCGGGCCGCTCACCCAGTTCGGCGGGCCAGCTGCCGGTCAGGCCGCCCAGCACGGAATTCGGATCAGCCTTGGTCACAACGACGTTCGCGCACTTGTCGCCGACGGGTGTCGCCACCGCGTTGAACCGCTCGGCGAAGGTGTCGAGGGTGTCGGCGATGGAGGGATCGGCGACGACGGCCACGTTGGCCGTGCCCTGCAGACACTCGCTCGCGGCATCGGAGGACCGCCGCGACAGTGCATCGCCGAAGAACTGCCAGAGGATCAATCCGCCGAGCAGCACCACCACGGTGGCGAGGGCGGCGATCACGCCGAGGCTCACCCCGCGGCGTCCGCCACCCTCCCGGCGCCGTCGGCCCTGCCAGTCGCCGCCGCGCGGAATGCGCCCCGACGGCGGCCCGGCGGGCTCGTCGACGGGTTCGCCCGACGGAATGCTGTGCCTGCCCATGAGCGCCTACCCGCCTACCGGCCCAGGCTCGCTTTGTACTCGCGGCGGCGCCGGTGCAGGATCGGCTCGGTGTAACCGCTGGGCTGTTCGGCTCCGGCCAGGATCAGCTCCTGCGCTGCCGCAAACGCGATGCTGCCCTCCGGGTCGGGCGCCATCGGCCGGTACTCGGGATCCCCGGCGTTCTGCCCGTCGACCACCGCGGCCATCCGGCGCAGACTGGCCTTCACGTCGTCGGCGGTGATGACGCCGTGGCGCAGCCAGTTGGCCAGCAACTGGCTGGAGATGCGCAGTGTGGCGCGGTCCTCCATCAGCGCGACGTCGTGGATGTCGGGCACCTTCGAGCAGCCCACCCCGGCGTCGATCCAGCGCACCACGTAACCCAGGATCGACTGGCAGTTGTTGTCGACCTCCTCGTGGATCTCCTCCGGCGACCACGCCAGGTCACCGCGGGCCAGCGGAATCGTCAGTAGCGCGTCCAGGCCGGCCCGCGGCCGGCCGGCCAGTTCCCGTTGCACCGCGTCGACGTCGACGTAGTGGTAGTGCATGGCGTGCAGGGTCGCCGCAGTGGGCGAGGGCACCCATGCGGTGGTGGCGCCGGCGCGGGGCTGAGCGATCTTCTGCTCCACCATGTCGGCCATCAGGTCGGTCATCGCCCACATGCCCTTGCCGATCTGGGCGCGCCCGGAGAACCCGGTCTCCAGGCCCACGTCGACGTTCTGATCCTCGTAGGCCAGGATCCACGGCTGTGTCTTCATAGCGCCCTTGCGGATCATCGGTCCGGCTTCCATCGAGGTGTGGATCTCGTCGCCGGTGCGGTCGAGGAACCCGGTGTTGATGAACACCACCCGGTCGGCGGCGGCCTTCACGCAGGCCTTGAGGTTCAGCGTGGTGCGCCGCTCCTCGTCCATGATGCCGACCTTGATGGTGTTGGCCGGCAGGCCCAGGACGTCCTCCACCCGGCTGAACAGCTCGCAGGTGTAGGCCACCTCGTCGGGGCCGTGCATCTTCGGCTTGACGATGTAGATGGAACCGGTTCGGCTGTTCTGGCCGTCGAGTCCGTGCAGCGCGATCAGGCTGGTGAACAGCGCGTCCTGGATTCCCTCGTAGACCTCGCGTCCCTCGTCGGGTCCCTCACCGAAGACGATGGCGTCATTGGTCATCAGGTGGCCGACGTTGCGGACGAACAACAGGCTCCGGCCGGGAAGTGTCAGCTGTGATCCATCCGGCGCGGTGTAGGTGCGGTCGCCGCTGAGCACCCGGGTGAAGGACTTGCCGCCCTTGCTGACCTCCTCGGTGAGCTCACCGGTGTTCAGGCCCAACCAGTTCCGGTAGCCGAGCACCTTGTCGTCGGCGTCGACCGCGGCGACGGAATCCTCGAAGTCCATGATCGTGGTGATCGCGGACTCCAGCACCACATCCTTGATACCGGCCGGATCGGTCGAACCGATGGGGGAGTCGCGGTCGAACAGGATCTCGATGTGCAGACCGTGATGGGACAGCAGCACCGACGTGGGGTCGGCCGGGTCGCCGGTGTAGCCGGCCAGCTGCGCGGGGTCGGCCAGACCGGTCACGTCGCCGTTGATCAGAGCCACCTCCAGGCGGCCGTCCTCGACGAGGAAGCGGGCGGCGTCGCCGTAGCTGGCGTCGACCAGCGGCACCACGTCGTCGAGGAAACGCCGGGCGTAGCCGATCACCTTGTCGCCGCGCACCTTGTTGTAGCCGCCGCCGCGCTCCGCGCCGCCCTCCTCGCTGATGACGTCGGTCCCGTACAGGGCGTCGTAGAGCGATCCCCAACGTGCGTTCGCGGCGTTGAGGGCGAATCGGGCGTTGAGGATCGGCACCACCAGCTGCGGTCCGGCCGTCGAGGTGATCTCCGGGTCCACCCCGGAGGTGGTGATGGTGAAGTCGGCGGGTTCGGGCTGCAGATAGCCGATCTCGGTGAGGAATTTCCGGTAGTCGGCCGCGTCGAACCCGCCGACCACGCGCTGCCGGTGCCACCGGTCGATCCGGGCCTGTAGATCGTCGCGGCGCGCCAGCAGCTCGTCGTTACGGGGCGTGAGGTCTGCCACCACCTTGTCCACGCCGGCCCAGAAGCTCTCCGGGTCGACGCCGGTGCCCGGCAGGGCCTCATCGGTGATGAAGTCGTACAGGCTCTGCGCCACCCGCAGATTGCCAACGACCACACGGTTCGTCATCGCGATCCTCCCACGTCATCCCTCTTTCAGGGTGGTCTGATCCTATCGGGCGCCGGTGGCTCGCCCGCCGCTGCGCCGTACGGCTAGTGCCGGTGCGAGTTGTCCCGGACGGTGCCCACCAGGTCCGCGACCAGATCCTCCAGCGTGACCATCCCGCACACCGAGCCGTCGTCGCCGGTCAGCAGCGCCAGGTGGCTGTTGATATCGCGCATCCGCGACATCGCCTCGGCCAGCGGCAGCGCCGCCGGGAGCCGCGGCAACGGGCGGACCGCCGAGGCGGCGAGCGCGGCACCGGGATGGTCGACCAGATCGAGGACGTCCTTGATGTGGACGAATCCGATGTAGCCGCCGCCGGTGTCGACAACCGGGAAGCGGGAGTAGCCGGTGTCGGCCAGCGCCGCCTCGATCGCGGCGACGCTGGGGCCGCTGCCCTCGGCGGCCACGGCCACCGACTTGATCCGGTTCACCGGCAGCGCGATGTCGCCGACCGCGCGGTCGCGGATCTGCAATGCCCTCGAGAGCCGCATGTGCTCCTCGGGGTCGAGCAGCCCTTCCGAGCGGGACTCGGCGATCATCTCGGCGAGTTCCACCATCGAGACGGTGTTCTCCAACTCGGTCTTGGGCTGTACGCCGAGCAGCCGCAGGGTGTTTCGTGCGCACCAGTCGTAGATCGCGATCACCGGCCGGGTTGCCCGCACCCACAGTAGGTATGGCGGGACCAGGAGCATCGCGACCTTCTCCGGGCCGGCCAGCGCGATGTTCTTGGGCACCATCTCGCCGAGCAGGACGTGCAGGATCACCACGGTGGTGATGGCCACCACGAACGACACCGTGTGCAGCACCGCGTCGGGGACTCCCAGCAGGTCGAAGACCGGCTCGAGCAGGTGGGCCACCGCCGGCTCGCCGACCCGGCCCAGGATGATCGAACCGATGGTGATGCCCAACTGGGCGCCGGCCAGCATCACCGCGAGGTTCTCGCCGGCCCGGATGACCGTGACGGCGCTGCGTTTTCCCTGCTCGGCGAGGGCTTCGAGGCGGTCGCGGCGCGCCGAGATCAGAGCGAACTCGGCGCCGACGAAGAACGCGTTGGCGGCGATCAGCAGCACGGTGAGGGCCAGGCCGAAGAACTCACCCATCCCGGGCCTCCGCCTTCGCCGGGAGTCTGACCAGGTCGAGCAGGTCGATGCGGCGTTCGTCCATCCGAACCACGGTTGCCTGCCACTTCGGCGGGTCGTCGAGGGTGTCGGGTTCGAAGGCGGTGAGTTCCACCGAGTCGCCGGCGGCGGGGATATGCCCCAGCGCGTTCATCACCAGGCCGCCGATGGTCTCGTAGTCGCCCTCGGCGCCCCGGAAACCCGTTGCGTCAGCCACCTCGTCGATCCGCAGTAGACCCGAAACCCGATGTCCCCCGGTGATTTTCATGACCTCGGGATTCAGCGCGTCGTGTTCGTCGCGAATGTCGCCGACGATCTCCTCGATCAGGTCCTCGCCGGTGACTATGCCGGCGATGCCGCCGTATTCGTCGGCCACCAGAGCGGTGTGCAGCGCGTTGCCGTGGATCTGCTCCATCAGCGCGTCGCCGTCGAGGGTGGACGGGACCACCGGCACGGTCACTGCCAGTGCCCCGAGTTTGGTGCCCACCCGCCGCGGGTGCGGAATCTCGAAGACCTGCTTGATATGCACCACCCCGATGGCCTCGTCCAAGTCGCCGCGGGTGACCGGGAAGCGCGAATGGCCGGTCTGGCGAACCTTCGCCAGGAGTTCGGCGACGGTGTCCTCGGCGTCGAGCGACTCGACCTCTGTCCGCGGGGTCATGAACTCCTCGGCGGTGCGGGCGCCGAACTGCAGCGATCGGTCCACCAGGTCTGCGGTGGGCTGGTCCAGCGAGCCCTGCTTGGCCGAGGTTCGCACCAGCGACACCAGTTCCTGCGGCGAGCGCGCCGAGCTGAGTTCGTCGGCGGGTTCGATGCCGAACCGGAGCAGCACCCAGTTGGCGACGGCATTCGTCAGCCTTATCAACGGGGTGACCGCCGCCGAGAAGAGCACCTGCGGGCCGGCCACCACCCTGGCCGTGGGTAACGGCACGGCGATGGCCAGGTACTGGGCGACCAGTTCGCCGAACACCATCGACACCGAGGTCGCAATGATCAGCGCCACCACCAGTGCCAGCCCGTCCACCCAGCGCTCCGGGATGCCTACCGCAGCGACCAGCGGCGCAAGTAGCCGGGCGATCACCGGCTCGGCCAGGTATCCGGTGATCAGCGTGGTGATCGAGATGCCCACCTGGGCGCCGGAGAGCTGGAACGACAGCGTCCGGTGCGCTTTCTGGACCATCCGGTCGCGGGGCCCGCCGGTGCGGGCGTTGGCGTCGACGGTGCTGCGTTCCAGCGCCGTCAGCGAGAACTCCGCGGCCACGAAGACCGCGGTGCCCAGTGTGAGCAGGGCGAACGCCAGCAGGCTCAGCACGACGGAGAGGGTGCTCACCCAGTCTCCGCCGGCCGCACCAGAATCCCCTGACCCGGGGCCTGCTGCACGCCGACCCCTTTGCGCTCGTAGAACAGAGGCCTGATTCTAGCTCCGGCGCGCCGGGGCGGCCTCACCACCCGGCCGGTAACGGGTGCCCCTCGGCGAACCCGGCGCCGGACTGCACCCCGAGAACCGCCCGGTCGTGCAGTTCGGCCAGTGTGCCCGCGCCGACGTAGGTGCAGGTGCTGCGGACTCCCGAGGTGATGTGGTCGAGCAGGTCCTCGACCCCGCCGCGGGTCGGGTCCAGTGCCATCCTGGACGACGAGATACCCTCCTCGAACAGCGCTTTGCGCGCCCGGTCGAAGGGGCTGTCGGCGGCGGTGCGCGCGGCGACGGCCCGCTTGGAGGCCATACCGTAGCTCTCCTTGTAGGGCTGGCCGTCGCGGTCGAACAACAGGTCACCCGGCGACTCGTAGGTGCCCGCGAACCAGGAGCCGATCATCACGTTGGACGCCCCGGCGGCGAGCGCCAGTGCGACATCGCGGGGATGCCGAACGCCACCGTCGGCCCAGACATTCCCACCTAGTTCCCTTGCAGCGGTTGCGCATTCGAGAACCGCCGAGAACTGCGGGCGGCCCACACCGGTCATCATCCGGGTGGTGCACATGGCGCCGGGGCCGACTCCGACCTTGACGATGGAGGCGCCCGCGCCGATCAGGTCCCGGGTGCCCTCGGCGGAGACCACGTTGCCGGCCGCCAGCGGGATGCCGAGGCCGGCTGCAGCGATGGTGTTGACGGCGTCGAGCATCTTGGCCTGGTGACCGTGCGCGGTGTCGATCACCAGCACGTCGATCCCGGTGTCGGCCAGCGCGGCGGCCTTGGCTGCGACGTCCCCGTTGATGCCGACCGCCGCAGCCACCCGCAACCGGCCGCCGGCGTCGACGGCGGGGGAGTAGATGCCGGCCCGCACCGCCCCGGTGCGGGTCAGGACGCCGCCCAGTGAGCCGTCCGGGGCGGTGAGCACCGCTACTCCGACCGGGTTGTGTTCGAGCAGTTCGAACACCCGCCGCGGTTCAGTGGTCAGTGGCGCGGTGACGAAGTCGCTCAGCGCGACGTCGCGGACCCGCGCGAACCGGTCCACTCCGGCTGTGGCGGACTCGGTCACCAGGCCGATCGGGCGTCCCTGTCCGTCGACGACCACGGCTGCACCGTGCGCCCGTTTGTGGATTAGCGCGAGGGCGTCGGAGACCGAATCCTCGGCGTCCAGTGTCACCGGGGTGTCGGCGACGAGGTCGCGGCTCTTGACGAAGTCGACTGTCTGGCGCACCGCGGCGACCGGAAGGTCCTGGGGCAGCACCACGATGCCGCCCCGGCGCGCCACCGTCTCGGCCATCCGCCGCCCTGCCACCGCGGTCATGTTGGCGACCACCACCGGGATGGTGGTTCCGGTGCCGTCGCTTGTCGACAGGTCGACGTCGAAGCGGGAGGCGACGTCTGATCGGCTGGGAACGATGAAGACGTCGTTGTAGGTCAGGTCGTGGGCCGGCCGGTGACCGTCGAGGAAACGCACCCGGAGAGCCTACGCACGATCAATCCGGTGGGCACGATGAATCCGGTGGGCACGATGCATCCGGTGCGGAGGCCTACATCTGCACTTCGGTGCGGTCGCCGCTCCACAGCGTGTGGAACCGGGCGGCCGGGTCGGCGTCGATGCGGCCGTAGGTGTGCGCGCCGAAGAAGTCGCGCTGTCCCTGGACCAGCGCGGCAGGCAACCGTTCGGCGCGCAGCCCGTCGTAGTAGGACAGTGCCGAGGCGAAGCCCGGTATCGGGATGCCCAACTCCGTCGCGGTCACCACCACGCGGCGCCAGCCGTCCACGCCGGACTCGACCGCGCTGCGGAAGTACGGATCGGCGATCAGCGTCGGGAGCGCCGGGTCCGCGTCGAAGGCGTCCTTGATGCGGTTGAGGAACTTGGCCCGGATGATGCAACCGCCGCGCCAGATGGTGGCCAGGTCGCCGGGCTTGATGTTACAGTTGTACTCGTCGGAACCGGCCTGGATGTGGTTGAACCCCTGGGCGTAGGCGATGATCTTCGAGGCGTAAAGCGCCTGCCGGACGTCCTCGATGAATTGCTTTGCGTCCGTTGGCTTCTTGCCGAGCTTTCCGGAGGCGAATCCGGCGACGGCCCTGCGCTGCGGCACCGAGCCGGACAGCGCGCGTGCGAACACCGCCTCGGCGATTCCGGTGACCGGGACACCCAGGTCGAGAGCTGACTTCACAGTCCAGCGGCCGGTTCCCTTCTGTTCGGCCTCGTCGACGATGACGTCCACCAGCGGCTTACCCGTCTTGGCGTCGACCTGCCGCAGCACCTCGGCGGTGATCTCGACCAGGAAGCTGTCCAGATCGCCGGAGTTCCATTCGGTGAACACGTCGGCGATCTCCTGCGCGCTCAGTCCCAGCCCGTCGCGCAGCAGTTGGTAGGCCTCCGCGATGAGTTGCATGTCGGAGTACTCGATGCCGTTGTGCACCATCTTCACGAAATGTCCCGCGCCGTCCGGTCCGATGTGCGTGCAGCAGGGCACCCCGTCGACCTTCGCGGAGATCTCCTCCAGTAGCGGTCCCAGCGACTTGTAGGACTCGGCCGGGCCGCCGGGCATGATCGACGGCCCGTTGAGCGCCCCCTCCTCGCCGCCGGAGATGCCGGCCCCGACGAAGTGCAGGCCGCGTTCGGCCATCGCCTTCTCGCGGCGGATGGTGTCGGTGTAGAGGGCGTTGCCACCGTCGATGATGATGTCGCCGGGTTCCATCGCGTCGGCCAGTTCGTTGATCACCGCGTCGGTGGCCTCGCCGGCCTTCACCATGATCAGCACCCGGCGCGGCCGCTCCAGCGCCGCCAGGAACTCCCCGACGCTCTCCGACCGGACGAATGCGCCCTCCGAGCCGTGCTCGGCCAGCAGTGCGTCGGTTCGGCCTATCGAGCGGTTGTGCAGGGCGACGGTGTAGCCGTGCCGGGCGAAGTTGCGGGCGATGTTGGAACCCATGACGGCAAGACCGGTGACGCCGATCTGTGCGGTCGGCTGCGGGGAGGAACTCATTGCAACGCCTTTCGTGTGTTCGTCAGGGCAGTAGCCGCTGCAGTTCGGTGAGCCACGGAACGGCCACCGCGATGGTGGGTATCACCAGCACCGCCGCGGCGGCGAGGTAGGCGGCGAGCGCCACCGCGACACTGTTGGCCGGCCCGGACAGCCGGCGCACCCGGATCACCGTGCTGGGACCGCCGGCGGCCAGCGCCCCGGCGGGGGTGGGAGCGCACGCGCAGGCGACCAGCGCCCGGGCCAGCGGCCTGGGCCCGGTGTGTCGGACTGCGGCGTCGTCGGCGAGCAGCTCGACCAGCAGCGCCACGGCGTTGAGCGCGCTGCCGCTGCGCACGAACCGGGGAAACGCGGTGTGCACCGCGACGAAGGCCTCCAGCACCAGATCGTGACGGGCACGCAGGTGGGCGCGCTCATGGCGCAGGATCGCGGCCAGTTCGGGTTCGCTCAGCGCCGACAGCGTCCCCCGGCTCAGCACCACTCGGGCTCGCACGCCGGGCAGGCAGTACGCCAGCGGCGCCTCGACGTCGAGCACTCGGACCTCGCCGTGTTCGCGGCGGTGCTCGCCGAGCAGGTCGACCATCATCCGGTGTCGGGAGCGCCGGCGCCGGGTGCCGATCGCCACCTGCAGGCCGGAATGCACCAGCCGCGCGCCGATCACCACCGTCAGCGCGAGTACCGATGCCGCACACAGCCACAGCGGCCAGCCCAGCGCCGCGATCTGCTCGCCGACATCGGCTGTCGGGCGGCCGTCGCGACCCGGAACGAACAAGTGTGCGGCCAGCGCCAGGCCGGCGCTGAAGGCGGACAGCACGGCGGCGACGGCGATCGCTTGCCACAGCACCACCGCCGCGCGCGGTGCGCGCATCGGCCAGCAGGCCCTGGCCAGCGCCTCCGGTACCGGGCCGGCCAGCGCCAGGGCGAGGACGGTGAAGGCCAGCGCTGACACGTTTGACAGTCTCTCCCAGCCGATGGCCGGGCGCTGCCAGATCGACGAGAGGAATTCGTCTCAGTCGGAGCGGTGCCTGACCTCGAGTTCGGCCAGGGCCCGGCGCAGGGCGTCGGCTTCGTCGGCGCCCACCCGCTCGACGAAATGGACCAGCGCGGCCCGCCGGTCGCCGGAGTCGATCGCCTGGTCGAGCGCGTCGACCATCAGACCGGCCACCAGTTCGTCGCGACCAGCGGTCGGCGTATAGCGGTGGGCGCGGTCGTCGCGGATCTGGACGACCAGGTTCTTGCGGGCCAGCCGCTGCAGCACCGTCATCACGGTGGTGTAGGCGAGGTCGCGGTGGGCGGCCAGCGCCTGGTGGACCTGACGGACCGTCTGCGGCCGCTCGGCGCCCCACAGCTGGTCCATCACGGTGCGTTCCAGGTCTCCCAGACCGATCAGCTTGGCCATGGCCTCATCTCCCCGTCGAGGGTACCCCCGGTTTACCCACGGTTTACTACGAGGCGTCGTACCTCGATTCGACGGTTCAACTCCCGGCGAACCGGGAAAGTTCCCCGCTTGCGCCGCCCGTTCGACCGGCGGCGGCTCCGACCGTGTAGACACAGACAGGTGGACCACGCAAACACTCCGGACGCACTGTCCGCCGCTTTCGACGCCGAGATCGGGCTGGTGTACACCGACGTGACGCCCGACGGGGTGACGGCCGAACTCACGGTCAAACCGAGTCTGCTGCAGCCGATGGGCATTGTGCACGGCGGGGTGTGGTGTGCCGTCGTGGAGTCGCTGGCGAGCGTCTCGGCCTACACCTGGCTGTCGGCCAACGGCGGGGGGAACGTGGTCGGGGTGAACAACAGCACCGACTTTCTGCGGGCGGTCAGCGAGGGAACCGTCCACGGCGCCTCCGAGCCGGTGCACCGCGGCCGGCTTCAGCAGCTGTGGCTGGTGTCCATTCGCGACGAGCGGCAGCGCCTGGTGGCCCGCGGGCAGGTGCGGTTACAGAACCTTCAAGCCCGGTCGTAACTGGTGGTCCGCGGCGTGGTCCGGGCCCTGGGCCAGTCGCAGGACCAGTCGCGCGCCGCCCGTCGGGCTGGTCTCCAAGGATGCTGTGCCGCTGTGTAACTCGGCCTGCTGTGCCACCAGCGCCAGGCCCAGCCCGGAGCCGGCGTGGGTGGCTGTCGATCCGCGGGAGAACCGCTCGAAGACCGCGGCGCGTTCACCTTCGGGCACGCCACTGCCGTTGTCGTCGACGGTGACCTCCACCGCGTCCGGTAGGCGGCGCGCCGCCAGTCGCACCTCGGTGGCCCCACCGTGGCGCACGGCGTTGGCGATGGCGTTGTCGATCACCAGACGCAGCCCGGCCGGCAGGCCCGTCATGACAACCGCCGGTGAAGGCACCAGGGAGACAACGAGATCGGGGTAGGTGCGTTCGGCGTCGTGTGCGGCGCGGTCGAGCAGTTCGGCGATGTCGAAGGACACGAAGTCGTCGGCGGTGGTGAGTTCGCCCTGCGCCAGCCGTTCCAGGGCGGTCAGGGTGGCCTCGATGCGGCTCTGGGTGCGGATGGTGTCGCCCAGCGCCTCCTGCCGGCCCTCAGCGGTCAGGTCCAGGGTCGACAGCACCTCGAGGTTGGTGCGCATCGCCGTGAGCGGGGTGCGCAACTCATGGGAGGCGACGGCTGCGAAGTCGCGGGCCGACTCCAGAGCGGCCCGGGTCCTGGCCTGCTCGTCGCCGATGCGGGCCAGCATGCCTTCGACCGCCTCACCGATCTCCACCGCCTCGCTGACGCCCCGGACCTGAACCTCCTCCGGTTTGGACTGGGCGTTGATGGCGCGGGCCTGCTGGGCGAGCAGCCGGAACGGGTCGATCATGATCAGCGCGAAGAACCAGCCGATCACCACTGTTCCGATGATCACGCCGCCGCATATCAGCACGACCCGCCAGTGCAGTTCGGCGATCCTGCGCTGTGTCTCCGCCAGCGGCGCGCCGAGGGCGATCGACGCGACTCCGACCGAGAACGTGCGCACCCGGTACTGGACGCCGTCGATGCTGGTGTCGGCGTAGCCGTCGGCGAGCTCGGGCAGGACGACATCGGTGGGCATCGAGATCGTCGTCTTGCCCGCGCGGATGGTTCGCACGAGATTGCCGTCGGGACTGGGTGTTCCGGCAGCCGACGGCTCGGACAGCAGGGTGCTGAAGTCACCGAGGCTGCTCACCGAATCGAGCCGGCGGTCCAGTTGGCTGTACTGGTCGTTGGTGACTCCGACCCACACCCAGGTGCCCAGCGTCAGTACCAGCACGACGACCGACAGTGCCGCGACGATGACGATGGTGCGCAACGACAGCATCCGGGTCGGCAGGCGTTGCAGCAGTCGGTAGACGAGTTCTCGGGGTCTGACCATGGCGGTGCGATCGCCGCGGGGCGGCTAGACGGCGTCGGCGAGGATCAGGGCGCGCTGCGGGAGGTTGCAGCGATCACGGAAGTCCCGGGACGGCTGACGGATGGCCTCCAACTCGGCGCGCACCTGCGGGTTGTCGGTCAGGTAGTCCTCGGTCTCGTCGCGCGCAACGGTTTTCGGCTGACCCTGTAGGCCGGTGAAGAAGTCGTTGACGTCGGGATGGGTGAACAGATACGTCGACATGGCCGCTGAGATCCCGGCCATGATGCCGGTCATGTCCGCCGTCGTGCAGCCCGGCGGCAGGTCGTCGTCGGCGGCGGCGATACCGGGCGTGCCCAACAGAACCGCGACGGCGCCGGCCGTCACCGCCGAGGCGCGAATCAGCCTTCGAATCCCGGGTGGCATGGTTTCCCCCTTGTCTTGCTTTCGGCGTCTTCGGATGGTCGGCTCCTCACGAGGCGGTGATCTCGGCGTCCTCGATCTCCTCGACGATCTCCTCGAGCTGCTCGATCCTGGTGCGGGCGTAGGCCTGCTGTTCGGTGATGGTGAGCTGGCCGCGGTGACTGCCGATGAAAGTGGTGAGCCATGAGAACGCGGTGACGATCCGCGCCTTGAATCCGACCAGGTAGACCAGGTGCAGGAAAAGCCATGCCAGCCAGGCGATGTAGCCGCTGAATTCGATCGGGCCGACCTTGACCACCGCGGAGTGCCGCGAAACGGTGGCCATCGAACCCTTGTCGAAGTATTTGAACGGTTCCCGGGCTGCCGGATCGGCGCCTTTGAGCTCGGCCTTGATCAGCTTTGCCGCGTAGCGGGCGCCCTGGATGGCGCCCTGTGCCTGGCCCGGGACGCCGTCGACCAGCACCATGTCGCCGACCGCGAAGACGTTCGGATACCCCGGCACAGTCAGATCGGGTTGCACCCGGATCCGCCCGGCGCGGTCGACCTCGGCGCCGGACTGGTCGGCGAGGATTTGCGCCAGCGGGCTGCCTGAGACGCCGGCCGACCAGACTTTGGTCTGGCACTCGATGCGGTCGACGGTGCCGTCGCTGTGCTTGACGGTGACGCCGTTGCGATCGACGTCGGTGACCATCGCGCCCAGCTGGATCTCCACTCCCAGCTTCTCGAGCCGCTGCGCCGCTTTGCGGCCCAGCTTCTCGCCCATCGGCGGCAGCACCGCCGGAGCGGCGTCGAGCAGGATCACCCGAGCCTTGGTGGAGTCGATGTGCCGGAAGGTGCCCTTGAGGGTGTGATCGGCCAACTCGGCGATCTGGCCGGCCATTTCGACTCCCGTGGGGCCGGCGCCGACGACGACGAAGGTCAGCAGCTTGGCGCGCCGCTCCGGATCGCTGGACCTTTCCGCCTGCTCGAACGCGCCGAGGATGCGGCCGCGCCCCTCAAGCGCATCGTCGATGGTCTTCATGCCCGGGGCCCACTCGGCGAAGTGGTCGTTGCCGAAGTAGGACTGACCGGCGCCCGCGGCGACGATCAGCGAGTCGTAGGGGGTGCGGTAGGTGTGTCCCAGCAGTTCGGAGTCGACGGTCTGGTTGGCCAGGTCGATGTCGGTGACCTCGCCGAGCAGGACCTGGCAGTTTCGCTGCTTACGCAGGATCACCCTGGTCGGCGGCGCGATCTCCCCTTCGGAGATGATGCCGGTCGCCACCTGGTACAGCAGCGGCTGGAACAGGTGGTGGGTGGTCTTGGCGATCAGCTTGATGTCGACGTCGGCCCGCTTGAGTTTCTTGGCCGCGTTGAGACCGCCGAAGCCCGAGCCGATGATCACGACCTTGTGCTTATCCGACGGAGTCGCGCCGGGATGGGTCATCTCTCACTCCTGAATTACCTGACCTGAGCGAACGGCTTGTAGGGACACGTCTACGGTAGTCGGCCCGCGCGTCCGCGTCGTGGCGGGTCAGCCACCGACCACCGGACGCAACGCCTCGCCGACCCTGGCTATCGAGCCGGGCACGTAGGACGGCATGTTGAGGATCACGCCGTCGATGCCGGCGTCGACCACGTTGCGCTGTACGGCGTCGGCGATCCGATCGGGGCTGCCGACCAGCACCCGACCCCGCATCGCGGCGGGAACCATGTCCTCGGTGAACCCGGGATCGGGGACCGCGCTCAGCAGCACGCTCGTCTCCAGCGTCGACAGGTCCCGGCCGGCTTCGTCGCAGCGCGCCGACAGCGCGGTCATCTTGCCCGGAAGTTCGGCCAGGGTCGCGATGATGTTGAGGTGGTCGAAGAAGCGGGCGGCCAGGCCGAACGTCTTGCGCTCGCCGCTGCCGCCGATCATCAGCGGGATGTGGTCACGCAGCCGGGGCACCGCCACCGCCTCCTCGGTGCGGTAGTACCGGCCGCTGAAGGTCACCCGCTCGCCGGCGATCATCGGCAGCAGGATCTCCAGGGCCTCATCGAGTTTGGCGAAACGCTCGGTGAACGTGCCGAATTCGAAGCCGAGCGCCGTGTGCTCCAGTTCGAACCATCCGGTGCCCATGCCGAGCACCGCCCGGCCGCCGCTGACCACGTCCAGGGTGGTGATGATCTTGGCCAGCAGGGTGGGATTGCGATAGGTGTTGCCGGTGACCAGCGTTCCCAGCAACACCCGCTCGGTGGCGGTGGCCAGTGCGCCGAGCGCGGTGTAGGCCTCCAGCATCGGCTCGTCGGGCCTGCCGAGCATGGGTAGTTGATAGAAGTGGTCCATCACGAAGACCGCGTCGAAACCGGCGGCTTCCGCCTCGCGGGCCTGTGCAACCACGGTCGGGAACAACTCGGCGACCGGTGTGCCGTAGGAGAAGTTCGGGATCTGCAGGCCGAGTTGGATGGTCACGACACCTAGGGTAAGAGGCCATGAGGTCGACCGGGGCATCGCCGGCGGTGTTGCCGCGCTGGGTGTACCTGCCCGCCGGTCTGGGCGCCGTGTTCGTCGCCCTGCCGTTGCTCGCGCTGGCCGTCAAGGTCGACTGGCCGCGGTTCGGCGCACTGGTCGGCAGCCCTTCCGCGATGGCCGCGCTGCTGCTCAGTCTGCGGACCGCCGCCGCGAGCACATTGCTGTGCCTGCTTCTCGGAGTGCCACTCGCACTGGTGCTGGCCCGCCACCGCCGCCGGGCGGCCCGGCTGCTGCGGCCACTGATCCTGCTGCCGCTGGTGCTGCCACCGGTGGTCGGCGGACTTGCGCTGCTGTACGTGTTCGGCCGGCTCGGACTGCTCGGCCACTACCTGGAGGCGGCGGGTATCCGGGTTGCTTTCACCACGACGGCGGTGGTGCTGGCCCAGGCGTTCGTGTCGCTGCCGTTCCTGGTGATCGCCCTCGAGGGTGCGGCCCGTGCCGCCGGGGCGGGCTATGACACGGTGGCCGCGACGCTCGGGGCGGGACCGTCGACGGTGTGGTGGCGGGTGACGCTGCCACTGCTGGCTCCCGGACTGTTGTCGGGGGCGGTGTTGGCCTTCGCCCGGGCGCTGGGGGAGTTCGGTGCCACGCTGACCTTCGCCGGGTCCCGGCAGGGGGTGACGCGGACCCTGCCGCTGGAGATCTACCTGCAGCGAGAGGCTGACCCCGACGCCGCGGTCGCCCTCTCGATGTTGCTCGTCGCGGTGGCCGCGGTCGTCGTGGTGGTGCTGGGCTCGCGGGTCGTCAGCGGCCGGGACCGACAGCATGGCTGATCTGGCGTTGTCTGCCACCGTGGCCCGACGCGGACTCGACGTCTCCTTCGACGTCGGCGGCGGCGAAGTCGTTGCGGTGCTGGGGCCCAACGGGGCCGGCAAGTCGACCACCGCGTCGGTCGTCGCGGGGGTGCTGCGCGCCGATCGGGCGACGGTGCGGGTCGGCAACCGGACCCTGACCGACACCTCCCGCGGGGTGCAGGTGGCGGTTCACCGTCGGCGGGTCGGTGTGCTGATGCAGGACCCGCTGCTGTTCCCGCATCTCAGCGTGCGCGGCAACGTCCGGTTCGCCGCCGGCCGCCGCTCCGGATCGAGCGCCGACACGTGGCTGGACCGGGTCGGGGTCGCCGGCCTGGGTGGTCGCCGGCCGGGGGAGCTGTCCGGCGGTGAGGCCCAGCGGGTGGCCCTGGCCAGGGCGCTGGCCGCAGAACCGGAGGTGCTGCTGCTCGACGAACCGCTGGCCGGCCTGGACGTGGCCGCCGCGGCATCGGTCCGCCGGGTGCTTCGCGATGTGCTGGGCGAGAGCACCGCTACTGCGCCGCGTCCGGTGATGCTGATCACCCACGACCTGCTCGACGTGGTGGGACTGGCCCACCGGGTGGTGGTGATCGAGGGCGGCCGGGTCGTGGAGAGCGGGTCGGTCGCCGACGTGCTGACTGCCCCGCGCAGCGGTTTCGCGGCGCGGATCGCCGGCGTCAATCTGGTGCGGGGCGTTGTCGCGGGTCCGGGAACCTTGCGCAGCCTATCCGGGCAGGTCTGGCACGGGCTGCCGGCCGAACCGATCCCGGTCGGATCGCCGGCTGTTGCGGTGTTCTCGCCGGCGGCCGTCGCGGTCTATACCGACGAGCCGCACGGCAGCCCGCGCAACAGTGTGCGGGTCCGGGTGGCTGGGCTGGACGTCGCCGGATCCGTGGTCCGGGTGCGTGCCGCCGAGGAGTCCGGCGGCGGACCCGGACTGGCCGCCGACATCACCCCGGACGCCGTTGCTGAATTACGACTTCTGGTCGGATCAGCTGCGTGGTTCACGGTGAAAACCCAGGAGATCGGTTTGCACGCGGCGTCGCGTCCGGGAAGCCCGTGATTGCGGTGGAGTGGGGCGACACAGCCGACCGGAAACTTGCGTCACGGCTGTAACACGGTAGGTTCTGGGCCATGACGCAGTCGGACCCGACTTCACGACGCCCCGGGCTGTGGACGGCCCTTGCCGCCACCGCCGTCGCCGGTGCCAGCGCGGTCACCATCGCCATGCCGCAGGCGCTGGCTGATCCCGTGCCGCCGCCGCCCGCGCCGACGACCGCCGCCCCGGCCGAGCCGGCGCCGCCGCCGGCCCCTGCCGACCCGAACGCCGCTCCCGCGCCCGCGTCTCCGGCGCC
>JAPOHV010000193.1 GCA_029979305.1 Mycobacteriaceae bacterium
CCGAAGCCGGTGATGGCGTCCTCGGTCATGTCGTCGAAGCCACCGGCGACCACCAGGTCGGCCTTGCCCAGCCGGATCTTGTCGACACCCTCCTCCACGGAGACCGCCGCAGTGGCGCAGGCGCCGACCGGATGGACCATCGCGCCGTAGCCGCCGACGTAGGACTGCATCACATGGGCGGCAACGACATTCGGCAGCACCTCCTGCAGGATGTCGTTCGGCTTTGCGGTGCCCAGCAGGTTGCCGTGGAACATGGTCTGCATGCTGGTCAGCCCGCCGATGCCGGTGCCCTGGGTGTTGGCCACCAGCGTCGGGTGCACCCACCGCATGAGTTCGGCCGGGGTGAAGCCCGACGACAGGAACGCGTCGACGGTGGCGACCATGTTCCACAGCGCCACCCGGTCCACCGAGGCGGCCATGTCGGCGCTGATACCCCACACCGTGGGGTCGAACCCGGTGGGGATCTGACCGCCGACGGTGCGCGACATCGTGGCCTTGCGCGGCACCCGAATCTCGGTGCCCGCCTTGCGGATCACCTCCCAGTCACCGGAGTCGGGAACCGGACGGACGACGGTGTGCTCGGGATCGGCCTGCTCGAAGGCCCGGGCCTCGGCCTCCGAGGACACCACGAAGTTGAAGTCGCGGTCGAGGAAGACGCTGACCAGAAGGTCCATCGTGTGGTCGGCGTTCAATGCGCCGTCGCTGACGAATTCCCTGATGCCGCAACGCGACACGACGGCGTCGT
Organism: Mycobacteriaceae bacterium; assembly: GCA_029979305.1. GTDB lineage: Bacteria > Actinomycetota > Actinomycetes > Mycobacteriales > Mycobacteriaceae > Mycobacterium. Next base: position 746 of record JAPOHV010000193.1, read on the forward strand.
GGTAGCGCTCGACGATGTCCTCCTCGGCGACCAGATCTCCGCCGGCGACGTCGTACCAGCCCGGTTTGGGGTCGTTCTCCCAGGTGACCAGCCCGGTGGTCCAGGCCAGTTCCAGCACACCGGCGGCCGACAACTCGCCGGAGACCTCCATCTCGAAGCGGGTGCGCGAAGAGCCGTACGGGCCCAGTTCGGCACCGCCGACGATGACCACCAGATCGGCGGGATCGACGTCGAGGTCCGGCCAGGCCGGCGCCGGGGCGCCGCGCTGCCCGCGGGGCGCTGACGGCAGCGCGGCGATGGTGTCGCCCGCGGCCTCACGCTCGGAATCCCTTGCCGCCGAGGACATTCCCTCGCGCGCGCGGGCGGCCAGGTCGGCCATGTCCAACTCGATGTCACCCAGTCCGCCGGTCAGGTCCACCTTCAGCGGGGCGGCGGCGGCTTGCGCCCGGGCCTCGGCGGTGCACAGGTCGAGCAGCATGCCGGCCATCTCGGCGGTGCTGTAGGTGGTGACCCCGGCCTCCTCCACGGCGTCGACGATGGCGTCGTTGTGACCCATCAGGCCGGTGCCCTTGGTCCACCCGATCAGAGCGTGGGCGATGGTGACCCGCCCGGCCCACGAGGATTCCGCGCTCCAGCGCGCCACGATGGCGTCCAGCGCCGACTTGGACTCGCCGTAGGCGCCGTCGCCGCCGAACATGCCCCGGTTGGGCGAACCGGGCAGCACCACATGCAGCCGCGAGTCGATGTCACGCTCGGCGCCGATCGCTGCGCAACCTCCGATGAGGCGCTCGACTGCCCACAGCAGGACCTTCATCTCCATCTCCGAACGCGAGCCGGCCTCGGAGAGGTCGCCGGCCACCCGGGGCGCGGCGAACGGGAACAGCAGGGTGGGCGTCAGAGCGTCCTTGATGTGGATGGACTGCGGCCCGAGACTTTCGGTCTGCTCGTCGCCGACCCAGGAGATCAGCGCGTCGATGTCGGCGTAGGACGCCATGTTCGCCGGCACGATCCACAGCGCCGCCCCGTAGCGGGCGTTGTCGCGGTAGAGCGCCTTGTAGAACTCCAGGCGATCGTCGTCCAGCCGGGAGGTGGTGGCCACGACGGTGGCACCGCCGCTGAGCAGTCCGGCCACCACCGATGCCGCGATGGACCCCTTCGACGCCCCGGTGACGACGGCGATCTCACCGGCGTAACGCCCCGGGACGGTGCTGCGTGCGTCGTCGGCGATCCTCGCGTACGACGACGCGTGCGCCCCGCGGCCCTCGGCCAGCGCGCGGTCGCGCCACCAGTCGGCCTGGGTCGCCACGAGCTGACCGGCGCCCTCGTAGCCCTCGGCGAGCCGTTGGGCCGCGATGTCGTCCTCGCCGGTCAGCCACAGCCGCACCAGGTCTTCGCGGGCGCTGGCCCAGCGGTCGTCGAGCAGCACCGGCTTGCGGGCGTCGAACACGGGGGCGACCAGTCGCGGCCAGTCGGCGCCGAGTTCGGCCGTCACCAGGTCGATCAGTTCGGTGTCGGGGGCTGACGGGCCGGCGCTGACCGGGGCGTCCAGGCCGAGCTGGCCGAGCACCAGGCGGGCCGCGGAGGCCAGCACCCCGTCGCGGCCGGTGACGGTCTCGGCGAACTCGGTCAGGGCGGCCGAGTCCACCACACCGGCGGCCGGACCGCCGGCGGACGGCAGTGCCACCGAGATGCCGCGGCGGGAGGCGACGGCGGCGACCGCGCTGTCGATGGCCTTGTCCACCGCGGCCGCGTCGGTCAGCGGGCCGTCGGTGATTCCGCCCAGCGGACCGCCGCGCACGCTGGAACCCTCGCGGCTTCCCAGCGCGAGTTCGACGGTGACGTGCTTGGCCCAGCCCGGGCCCAATTCCCAGGTTTTGGTGACCCGCTCGGCGATGGCGCCGGGACGTTTGCCCGACGGACCCATGGCGCTGCGCAACTGGTCGTTGACGGCGTCGGAGAGCACCGGACCGAACGGCTTGTAGGTGCGGGCGAGTTTGGCGACCTGGCCGCGCAGCGCGGTGAGGTCGGCTTCGGCGGCGCCGTCGATAGCACCGAGGTTGAGTTCGGAACCGAGGTCGACGAGCAGCTGGTTGCGCCGCGAGGACGCGCCGTCGGTGATGGACTCGATGGAGTCCAGCGGTTCGATCTGGTCGATGCGCATCTTGGCCGACAGCGCGATCAAAGCGAGGGTGGCGTCGGCGGCGTCGAAGGCGATGTCGTCGGGGCGGGGCGCCCCGGCGGGCGCCGCTACTGCGGCGGGTGCTGCCGGCGCCGCAACCGGCTCCGCCGGGGCGGCTTCGACCGTGGCCTCCGCCGGCTCCTCAGCCGGGTCCTCATCGGTGGCGAACAGCACCTCGGCGTCGCGCTCGACGTTGAGGACTTGCACTGTGCTGGAGGCGTATTCGGGCAGCCGCAGCGTGTTACGGGCCAGGCCGGCGACGGTCGGCGCAGACTTGACGCCGATCTCGACGAACCGCTCGACACCGAGGCCGCCGGCCCCCTCCTCGGTGAACAGCAGGTCCTGGGTCTCGATCCAGCGGACCGGGCTGGCGAACTGCCAGGCCAGCAGTTCGATGACCACCCGCAGTCCGAGTTCCCTGGGGCGCTGGCTGATCCAGGTGTCGTAGTCGGCCAGGATCTCGTCGAGCGGCTCAGCCGGCACCAGGTCGCGGATCTCCTGGATGAAGTCGCGGTCGAGCGAGAACAGCCGCGGCACCAGGTTGGGGATGTAGCGGCCGATGAGCACCGAGGGGTCGGCGTCGGCCGGCATGATCCGCTGCAGCGACCGGCGGAACTCGTCGACGCCGACCTTGAGCACGTCGGAGTGGAACGGTACGTCGATGCCGGGCACCTGAATGTAGGCCCGTTTCCCGCCGGAGATCTCCACTCGGCGGTCGACCTCCTCCTTGAGCGCGTCGAGGCCTGCCACCGTGCCGGCGATGGCGTACTGCGAGCCGCGGAGGTTGAAGTTGACGATCTGCAGGAATTCGCCGGTGCGCGCGGCGATGTCGGCGACGAACTGCTTGACGTCGGCGTCGTCGAGGTCCATCTGGGAGGGCCGGATGGCGGCCAACCGGTAGTCGGACCGGCCGTCGGCGTCGCGCGGGACGATGTCGTGCATCTTGCTGCCGCGGTGGTACACCACCTCCAGCAGCGCCTCGAGTTCGTAGACACCGGTGACGCAGGCCAGCGCGGTGTACTCGCCGACCGAGTGGCCGCAGGCGATGGCGCCCTCGACGAAGGCACCCTGCTCGCGCATCTCGGCGACCTGGGCGGCCGCGACGGTGGCCATGGCGACCTGGGTGAACTGCGTGAGGTAGAGCACGCCCTCGGGATGCTGGAAGTGCTCACCGCGGGCGATCAGGGTGGTCGGGTTGTCACGCACCACGTGCAGCACCGAGAAGCCGAGGTGCTCGCGGGTGAATGCGTCGGCACGGTCCCACACCTTGCGGGCGGCCTTGGAACGGGACCGGACGTCCATGCCCATCCCGGTGTGCTGGATGCCCTGCCCGGGAAACGCGTAGGCCGTCTTGGGTGCGGTCAGCCGGGCGGAGGCCGACATGACGAGCTCACCGCGGACCTTCGCCGTCACCTCCAGAACCTCGGCGCCCAGGTCGATTCCGACCCGGTCGACCCGGATGTCGATCTCGTCGCCCGGGGACACCATGCCCAGGAAGCGAGCTGTCCAGCCGATCAGCTTCGCCGGCGGGTTGGGCTTGCCGTCGGTGGCCGTCACCACCTGCTGGGCGGCGGCCGACAGCCACATGCCGTGCACGATCGGCGCGTCCAGGCCGGCCAGCAGCGCGGCGCAGGTGTCGGTGTGGATCGGATTGTGGTCGCCGGAGACCACGGCGAACGGCCGCATGTCGACCGGCGCGGTGATGGTGACGTCGCGGCGGCGCCGGCGGGGGGTGTCGGTGGCGTTGCGCGACACCGCTCCCCCGGCCCGAACCGGATCGGTGAGTTCGGCAGGGCCGGTGC
>JAPOHV010000067.1 GCA_029979305.1 Mycobacteriaceae bacterium
AGGCCGACGACGACTCCGTGCCGGCTGCCGCTTCGGTCGCCGCCCCGCGCGGCGCTGCGACACGCCACTCGGCTGCCGCGGCGAATGTGCGGGCGGCCGCCGCGTCGGCGCCGGAGGCCCCGGTTGTTGCGGAGGCCCCGGTTGCTGCCGAGGCACCGGTCGTGGCAGACACGCCGGTCGCGGTGGAGGCCCCGGCGGTCGCTGACGTGCCCGCGGTGGCGGAAAACTCTGCGCCGAAGGTCGTCTCGCTGGGTGGGGGGGCCCCCGCCGGCAAGCAGGCGCCGCGGGCCAAGCAGACGCTGCGCGGCAAGGTGGCCGCGGCCCGGTCGGCGGCCGTGGCGCGGGCGACGGCCGCAGCCGAAGCCTCCAAGTAGTTCCGCAGAAGTGAAAAGGCCCCCGCCTCGGCGGGGGCCTTTTCACTTCGGGGTGGCTGACGGGACTCGAACCCGCGACAGCCAGGATCACAACCTGGTGCTCTACCAACTGAACTACAGCCACCATCACCGCGCGCGGCGGCGTGGTCGATACTAGTCGCTAACGGCCTCGGCGGCCGAATCGGTTTCCGCCCCGGTGCCCGCGTCGCCGTTCAGTTCGGCCACCGCCTCGGCGATGTCGCTGGTAGACGGACCCGGTGGGGTGACGAACGCGGTGCGCCGGTAGTACCGCAACTCCCGAATCGACTCCTGGATGTCGGCCAGGGCCCGGTGTGCCAGCCCCTTGTCCGGCTGGCCGTAATAGATCCTCGGGTACCAGCGCCGGCACAGCTCCTTGATCGAGCTGACGTCGATCATCCGGTAGTGGAGGTAGTCATCGAGCGCCGGCATATCCCTTGCTATGAAACCGCGGTCGGTGGCGATCGAATTCCCCGCCAGCGGAGCGGTCTTGGCCGCCTTGACGTGGCTTCGGATGTAGTCCATAACCATCGTCTCGGCGTCGGCCAGGTCGATGGTGGAGGCCCGAACCTCCTCGATCAGGCCGGAACTGCTGTGCATCCGGGCCACCACCTCGACCATGTTGTCCAGCGCCTCGTCGTCGGTGTGGATCACCACGTCGACGCCCTCGCCGAGGACGTTGAGATCGGCGTCGGTCACCAGCGCCGCGATCTCGATGAGCCGATCGGTGCGCAGATCCAGGCCCGTCATCTCGCAGTCGATCCATACCAATTCATCCCGCACAGCGCTCAACAGTAAGCCCAGCCGACCAAGTAGTGTCTTAGCGGCCGAAAAGACCACCGGAGCACCCACGAAAGGGCCCGTCATGACGGACGCGACAGCGACCCCTGCCCAGCAGATCGCCGCCGGCTACGCCACCGCCGGGCAGGCCCTGGAGCTGGGTACCGTGCTGGTGGGCGGTCAGGTCGATCCGTCGGCTCAGATCCGCATCCCGCTGTCCATGATGAACCGGCACGGACTGGTCGCCGGAGCGACCGGCACCGGCAAGACCAAGACGCTCCAGGTGATCGCCGAGCAGCTCTCCGCCGCCGGCGTCCCGGTGGTGATGGCCGACTTCAAGGGTGACCTGTCCGGGCTCTCCCGGCCCGGCGAGACCAATGACAAGATCGCCGAGCGGGCCCGGGACACCGGCGACCAGTGGACCGGCAGCCCGTTCCCGGTCGAGTTCCTGTCGCTGGGCACCGGCGGCATCGGCATCCCGGTGCGCGCCACCATCACCTCGTTCGGCCCGATCCTGCTGTCGAAGGTGCTGGGGCTCAGCCAGACTCAGGAGTCCAGCCTCGGGCTGATCTTCCACTACGCCGACCAGCAGGGCCTGCCGCTGCTGGACCTCAAGGACCTGCGCTCGGTGATCACCTTCCTCACCAACACCGATGAGGGCAAGGCGCAGCTCAAATCCATCGGCGCGGTGTCGAGCCAGACCGCGGGGGTGATCCTGCGCGCGCTGATCAACCTCGAGGCCGACGGCGGCGACACCTTCTTCGGCGAACCCGAACTCGAGCCGGCTGACCTCATTCGCGTCGACGGTCAGGGGCGCGGCGTCATCACCCTTTTCGAACTGGGTGACCAGGCCGCCCGGCCGGCGATGTTCTCGACGTTCCTGATGTGGGTGCTGGCCACGCTGTTCAACGAACTGCCCGAGGTCGGCGACGTCGACAAGCCCAAGCTGGTGTTCTTCTTCGACGAGGCGCACCTGCTGTTCAAGGACGCGTCCAAGGCGTTTCTCGACCAGGTCGAGCAGACGGTGAAGCTGATCCGCTCCAAGGGGGTTGGCGTATTCTTCTGCACCCAGCTGCCCACCGACGTGCCGAATGCCGTTCTGTCCCAACTCGGTGCGCGCATCCAGCATGCGCTGCGGGCCTTCACCCCGGATGACCAGCAGGCGCTGTCCAAGACCGTGCGCACCTACCCCAAGACCGAGTTCTACGATCTGGCAACCGATCTCACCTCGCTGGGGATCGGCGAGGCGATCGTCACCGTGCTCTCCGAACGCGGTGCGCCGACGCCGGTGGCGTGGACCCGGCTGCGCTCGCCCCGCTCGCTGATGGACACCATCGGCCCCGACTACATCAAGGCCGCCGCCCAGGCCAGCCCACTGTTCCTCAAGTACGGACCGAGTGTCGACCGGGAGTCGGCCTACGAGATGCTGGCCGCTAAGACGGCTGCGCCGCCGGCGGCCGAACCGGCGGGGGACACCATCGACCTGCCGCCGATCCCCACCGGGATCGACCTGCCCCCGATGCCCGAGCCGGTGCAGAAGGCCGAGCCCGGCATGCTCGAGCAGATGATGGACAACCCCGCCTTCAAGAGCGCGATGCGCTCGGCGGGCACCGTCATCGGTCGGGAGATCACCCGCAGCATCTTCGGGACCACCCGGCGCCGCAGGCGGTAATTGGTCTGACCACTTGACCTCTGCCCGCTTCTCGGTCATGCTGCTCGGGTGGCGTTGCAGCCGGTCAGCCGACGGTCCGTCCCCGAGGACGTCTTCGAGCAGATCCTCGCCGAGGTGCTCAGCGGGGAGATGCAGCCGGGGGAGTCGCTGCCCAGCGAGCGCCGGCTGGCCGAGGTCCTGGGCGTCTCCCGTCCGGCGGTGCGCGAGGCGCTCAAGCGGGTCGCAGCGGCCGGACTGGTCGAGGTGCGCCAGGGTGACTCCACCACCGTCCGCGACTTCCGCCGCCATGCCGGGCTGGACCTGCTGCCCCGGCTGCTGGTTCGCGGCGGCGAACCCGACGTCTCGGTGGTGCGCAGCATCCTGGAGGCCCGGCTGCACAACGGCCCGAAGGTCGCCGAACTGGCGGCGCGGCGCCGCTCACCGGACCTGATCGCGCGGCTCGAGGAGTCGATACGGGAGTTGGAGAGCGACGACGACCCGGTCGGCCGGCAGCGCCACGCGATGGCGTTCTGGGATCACGTGGTCGACGGCGCGGACTCCATCGTGTTCCGGTTGATGTTCAACACCCTGCGATCGGCCTACGAGCCGACGCTGCCCGCGCTGGCGACGATGATGGCCGCCGAGGTCGGGGACGGCCGCCCCTACCGAAAGTTGGCCGCTGCCATCGCATCCCGCGATCCGCGGGCGGCCGAGGCCGCGGCGCGTCAGTTACTCGAGCCCGCAACGCAGGCGCTGCTGGCGGCACTGGAGGCGATGGAGGAGTCGCAATGACCGAGACCCGAACCGCCCGCCGGGGTATGACGCTGGCCGATGCCGCCCGCGAGTTCCGGCGCTACCCCTCGCCGTGGCTGCTCGCCATCGCCTTCGCCGCCTCGCTGGCCGCCCGCATCGCCGTCGGTGACTGGCGCCTGAGCGACGCCGTGCTGCCGTTGGCCGTGCTGGCCGTATTTCCGTTCGTGGAGTGGATGATTCACGTCGTCGTCCTGCATTGGCGGCCGCGCCGGATCGGTGGAGTGACGATCGACCCGTTGCTGGGCCGCAAGCACCGCCAGCATCATGCCGACCCGAAGATCGTCAAGCTGATCTTCATCCCGCTGGAATCGCTGGCCGGTGCGTTCGTCTCGGCGGTGGTGGTCGCCTTCGTGATCATTCCCCGTACCGGTCTGGGCCTGACGTTCCTGACAGTGGTGTTCGGCATCGGGGTGGTCTACGAGTGGAGCCACTACCTGGTGCACACCGACTACAAGCCGAAGACCTGGTTCTACCGGACCATCTACCGCAACCACCGGTTGCACCACTTCAAGAACGAGCATTACTGGTTCGCCGTCACCACCCCGGGACTGGCCGACCGGGCGCTGGGCACCTACCCCGATCCGCAGTCGGTGCCCACCTCGCCGACGGCGAAGAACCTCTACGGCACCGGCGCCGCCGCGTGAATCAGCCGCCGCCCAGTTTCTTGTAGACCGCGCCGACGATCGGTGTCACGATCGCCCGCGGCGCGTACCCACTGGCCACCGACATCGCTTTCGAGGTCACGCCGGGAACAACGCGCATCTTGTTGCGCTCCAACCCATCCAGTGACAGCTGCGCGGTATGCTCCACCGAGATCCACAGGAAATCCGGGATGAGTTTGTCCACCAGCGACGCCTCGGACTCGTCGGGCATCTCGGCGCGAACCGGCCCGGGCGCCAGCAGCGTGACATGGACGCCCTTGTCGAGTAACTCCCCGCGCAGCGACTCACTGAACGTGTTGGCGAACGCCTTGGAGGCCGCATAGGTGGCGTTGTTGGGGATCGGGGAGTTGCCCGCCGCCGACCCCGAGATCAGGATGCCGCCGGCCCGCCGGGCCAGCATGCCCGGCAGCACCGCGAGTACCAGATCGTGGACGCCGAGGACGTTGAGTTGCACCTGGGCCTTCTCGGCGGCCGGATCGAGTTCGGCCACCGGGCCGAAGGTGGCGGTGCCGGCGTTGGCGCAGAGGATCGAGATGTCGCGGCCGGCCAGTTCGTCGGCCAGTTCGCCCCGCTGGGCGGGGTCGGCCAGGTCGACCGCGCGCACCTCGACCGTCACTCCGAACCGCTCGTTCAACCGGGCGGCCAGGCTGTCGAGCACCTCGCGGCGGCGCGCGGTGACGATCAGGTGATGGCCCCGCGCGGCGAGTTCGGTGGCGAGGGCCTCACCGATGCCCTGCGAGGCTCCGGTGACGACGGCCCGGCTGTCCGGGGAGGGAAGGGGGACTGGCATGCGGCCAATCGTAGGGCGGCTGGATAGGGTTGCCCGCATGAGTGGTCCCCGGACGGTCGCCGCGGGGGCCACGGCCCCGACGCCGAAGTCCAAGGTCGCCGCGTGGGCGCTGTGGGACTGCGGGTCCACCGGGATGAACGCCATCGTCGCGACCTTCGTGTTCTCGGTCTACCTCACCGGCACCGTCGGGGTCGGCCTGGCCGGGGACACCTCGCCGGCCAGCTGGCTGGGCCGGGCGCTGACCATCTCCGGAATCGCGGTCGCCTTCCTGGCCCCGCTCACCGGCGTCGTGGTGCAGGTGCCGCACCGCCGGCGCGTCGCACTGACGGTGCTGACGGTGCTGGCCGTCGCCTTCACCGCCGCCATGGTGCTGATCCGCGCCGACCCGCGCTACCTGGCGCCCGGGCTGGCGCTGCTGGCACTGACCGCGGCATGCGGCGACCTGGCCAGCGTTCCCTACAACGCGATGCTGCGTCAGCTGTCCACGCCCGCCACCGCGGGCCGCATCTCAGGGCTGGGCTGGGCGGCCGGCTACACCGGCAGCGTCGTGCTGCTGCTGCTGATCTACACCGGCTTCATCATGGGCGAGGGGCCCACCCGCGGACTGCTGCATGTGCCCGTCGCCGACGGCTGGAACGTACGGACCGCCATGGTGATGGCGGCGTGCTGGCTGGCGGTGCTGAGCCTGCCGCTGCTGGTGACCGCGCACACGCTGGCCGGCGCCCCCGGCGACCCGACCGTCATCCCCGGCGGTGTGTTCGGCGCGTACCGGCGGCTGTGGGCGGACCTTCGCGACGAGTGGCGACGCGACCGCAACTTCGTCTACTACCTGTTGGTCAGCGCGATCTTCCGGGACGGACTGGCCGGGATCTTCGCGTTCGGCGCGGTGCTGGGGGTGAGCGTCTACGGGGTGTCGCAGGCCGACGTCCTGATCTTCGGGGTGGTCGCCTCGACCGTCGCCGCCCTCGGGGCGGTGCTCGGTGGCCGGCTGGACGACCGGCTCGGGGCCAAGCCGGTGATCGTGACCTCGCTGACCGCGTTGATCGTGGTGGCGCTGACCATGATGGCGCTGTCCGGGCCGCTCGCCTTCTGGGTGTGCGGACTGCTGCTGTGCCTGTTCGTCGGACCCACCCAGTCGGCGGCCCGCACGCTGCTGCTGCGGATGACCGGCGAGGGCAAGGAGGGCGTCGCCTTCGGCCTCTACACCATGACCGGCCGGGCGGTGGCGTTCATCGCGCCCTGGCTGTTCTTCGTCTTCGTCGACATGTTCCACGCCGACCGGGCCGGACTGGCGGGCATCTGTCTGGTGCTGATCGCCGGCCTGATCGGGATGATCCTGGTGCGGGTGCCGGACCGGGACTGAATCAGGCGGCGCCGGTGCAGATGGTCAGTCCGCGACCGGTGCGCTGCTGGATCTGGGCGCCGTCGACGGTGATGCTGCAACTGACGTCGCGGCCGACGTTGACCACCGCGACACTGGCCGACGACTTGGCCGGGGCCGACAGGCTGACCTGCTTGCTCCACGGCAGCGCGACGTTGAACTCGGTCTGCATGACGCGCCCGCTGTCGACGTAGGTGATGTTGATCGCGCGGCCCTCGCCGCTGACCCGGTAGACCACCGTCTCGGTTCCCGTCGCGGGCGGTTCGGGCGGGGGCAGACCCGGCTCGGTCGGCGCGACGGACTCGGTCGGGGCGCTGGGCAGCGGAAGCGGCGCCTCCGAGGTGGCGGTCGGGGTGGGGACACTGCTGGACGGCGCCGGGGTCGCCGGACGCGGGAGTGCCGTCGTCGACGACGGCGGGGCCACCACCGTGGTGTCCCGGGAGGAATTGCTGACTATCACCAGGGCCAGTACCAGACCGACGATCAGCAGGATGGCCGCCCCGGCGGCGATCCACAGCCAGCGCGGGGTCTTGTTCGGCGGCTCCGGCGGCGGCGGGGGCGCGGCCGGGGATCCGGTGGCGGTCTGCCAGTAGGGCGGAAGTTGCTCGGTCGGCTGTGTCATCGGGCCGCCGTAGCCCGACCCGTACTGGGTGGGCTGGCTCCAGTAGCCGGAGTAGGCGGGATCGGTGTTGGACGGGTAGCCGCCGGCCGTCTGGGCGGGATCCGACCACTGCGGTCGCTGGGGATCGCTCATGCCCGCCTCACGCACTGCAGGCTACCGGCTGACGCAGGCACGCCGCCGTGGCCTTCCTGTGTTTAGCCCAATTTCCTCCTGGGTAATTCAGGCACTTGGGTTCAGCGATAACGCGGCGACCGTCATCGCCCGCAGCACCGCCCGCGACTGGTCGGGAGCGGCCGCCCTGGCGGCCGGGACGCTGTGCGGGGTGGAGTTCAACAGGCCGAAGGCGGCGTGCGCCATCACCCTGGCCCGGTCCTCGGGAAGTCGCGGATTGAGTTCGCGCAGTGCGCCCACCCATGTCTCCACATAGCGCCGCTGCGCGCGGCGCACCTGCCGTTGCGCCGAGGCCGGCAGGTTCGCCAGGTCGCGGTCCTGGATCCGGATCAGATCCGGCTCGCCGAGGGCGAAGTCCAGATGGAACTCGATCAGCCCTTCGAGGGCGGCGGCGGCGTCGGCGGCGTCGTCCACCACCGCCTGCCCGCCTTCGAGCAGTCGCGTGCTGATGCCGACGAGCAACTCGACCAGCAACGCCTCCTTACCGGCGAAGTGGCGGTAGATGGCCGGCCCGCTGACGCCGGCCGCGGCGCCGATGTCCTCCAGCCTCACGGCCAGGAAACCGCGTTCGGCGATCAGGTGTTCGGCCGCGGCCAGCAGCGCCGAACGGCGGTCGGACTTCTGCCGACCGCGCCGGGTCAGTGTCGTCATCGCGGGCTCCGTTTAGGTCGCGGGCCGAAAATGGGTTAATCTTCACTAACCTAACATCGGTTAGTGGTCATTAACAAAGGTGAGTCGATGGCAGTCTCCAACCGGGAGGCACACCTGCAGCTGGTCGCCGAGCTGCGCGAGAAGCTGGCCGCCGCCGCCCTCGGCGGATCGCACGGCTCGCGGGAACGTCACGTCGCGCGCGGCAAGCTGCTGCCGCGTGACCGGGTCGGCGAACTGCTCGACCCGGGCAGCCCGCTGCTGGAGATCGCCCCGCTGGCCGCCGACGGGATGTATGACGACGGATGCCCGGCGGCGGGAATCATCACCGGCATAGGCCGGGTCTCCGGACGGGAATGCATGATCGTCGCCAACGACGCGACGGTCAAAGGCGGCACCTACTACCCGGTGACGGTGAAGAAACACCTTCGCGCCCAGGAGATCGCCGCACAGAACCGGCTGCCCTGCATCTACCTGGTCGACTCCGGCGGGGCGTTCCTGCCGCGCCAGGACGAGGTGTTCCCCGACCGCGACCATTTCGGCCGGATCTTCTTCAACCAGGCCACCATGAGCGCGGCGGGCATCCCGCAGATCGCGGCGGTGCTGGGCTCGTGCACCGCCGGCGGCGCCTACGTCCCGGCAATGAGCGACGAGACCGTGATCGTGCGCAATCAGGGCACCATCTTCCTGGGCGGCCCGCCACTGGTGAAGGCGGCGACCGGCGAAGTGGTGACCGCCGAGGAACTCGGCGGCGGCGACCTGCACGCCAAGACCTCCGGCGTCGTCGACCACCTGGCCCGCGACGACCGCGACGCGCTGCGCATCGTCCGGCAGATCGTCGCCACCCTCGGCTCACCGGCGGCCCCGCCGTGGGAGGTCCGCCCGCCGGTGGAACCGGTCGCCGACCAGCGTGAGTTGTACGACGTGGTGCCGGTTGATGCCCGGGTTCCCTATGACGTCCACGAGGTGATCACCCGCATCGTCGACGGCGGCGAGTTCGGCGAGTTCAAGGCGAACTACGGTGCCACCCTGGTCACCGGCTTCGCCCGGATCCACGGCCACCCGGTGGGCATCGTCGCCAACAACGGGGTGCTGTTCGGCGAATCCGCCGTCAAGGGAGCGCATTTCATCCAGCTGTGCGACAAGCGCTCGATCCCGCTGCTCTTCCTGCAGAACATCACCGGTTTCATGGTCGGCCGCGACTACGAGGCCGCCGGGATCGCCAAACACGGCGCCAAGATGGTCACCGCGGTGGCCTGTGCCCGGGTGCCCAAGCTGACGGTCGTCATCGGTGGTTCCTACGGCGCGGGCAACTACTCGATGTGCGGACGGGCGTACTCACCCCGGTTCCTGTGGATGTGGCCCAACGCCCGGATCTCGGTGATGGGCGGCGAGCAGGCGGCGTCCGTGCTGGCCACCGTGCGCGGCGAGATGACCCCCGAGGCCCAGGAGGCGTTCAAGGCCCCCATCCGGGCCCAGTACGAGCAGCAGGGCAACCCCTACTACTCCACCGCCCGGTTGTGGGACGACGGTGTGATCGACCCCGCTGACACCAGAACGGTTCTGGGCCTGGCGCTTTCGGTTGCCGCCGGCGCTCCGCTGGAGCCGGTCTCCTACGGCGTCTTCCGGATGTGACGTGAACCTCTTCGATACCGTGCTGGTGGCCAACCGCGGCGAGATCGCGGTGCGGGTCATGCGCACCTGTAAGGCGATGGGCATCCGCACGGTCGCCGTCTACAGCGACGCCGACGCCGGCGCGCGCCACGTCGCCGAGGCCGACGTCGCCGTGCGCATCGGTCCGCCGCCGGCCCGGCAGAGCTACCTCGATGTCGCCGCCGTGGTCGACGCCGCGCTGCGCACCGGGGCCCAGGCCGTGCACCCCGGCTACGGATTCCTCTCCGAGAACGCCGAATTCGCCGCCGCACTGCAGCGGGCCGGGCTGGTGTTCATCGGACCGCCCGCCGGGGCGATCGCCACGATGGGTGACAAGATCGCGGCCCGGGCGGCGGTCACCGCATTCGGCGTGCCGGTGGTGCCGGGGATCGCCGAACCGGGCCTGGGCGATGCCGAACTCATCGAGGCTGCCGGCGCCATCGGGTTTCCGGTGCTGGTCAAACCGTCCGCGGGCGGCGGCGGCAAAGGTATGCGGCGCGTCGACGACCCGGCCGGCCTGCCGGCGGCCCTGGCGTCGGCGCGCCGGGAGGCCGCTTCGGCGTTCGGCGACGACACCTTGTTCCTGGAACGGTTCGTGTTGCGGCCCAGGCACATCGAGGTTCAGGTGATGGCCGATGCGCACGGCACCGTCCTGCACCTGGGTGAGCGCGAGTGCAGTCTGCAGCGCCGCCACCAGAAGGTCATCGAGGAGGCCCCCTCGGCGCTGCTGGACGCCGCCACCCGGGCCCGCATCGGCGCCGCCGCCTGCGACACCGCCCGCAGTGTCGACTACGTCGGCGCCGGCACGGTGGAGTTCATCGTCTCCGCCGACCGGCCCGACGAGTTCTTCTTCATGGAGATGAACACCCGCCTGCAGGTCGAGCATCCGGTGACCGAGATGGTCACCGGATGGGACCTGGTGGAGTGGCAGATCCGCATCGCGGCCGGCGAACGGCTGACCGCGGCCCAGGACGACATCGAGATGCGCGGCCATGCCGTGGAGGCCCGGGTCTACGCCGAGGATCCCGGCGCCGGATTCCTGCCGACCGGCGGCCCGGTGCTCGCCGTGTCCGAACCGTCCGGGCCGGGCGTTCGTGTCGACTCCGGTCTCATCGCCGGCATGACGGTCGGCAGCGACTACGACCCGATGCTGTCCAAGGTCATCGTCCACGCCGATGATCGCGCCGCCGCGCTGCGCGGACTGGACCGGGCGCTGGCGTCGACCGCGGTGCTCGGACTGGGAACCAACATCGACTTCCTGCGGTTCGTGCTGTCGGACAACGACGTCGCCGCCGGCCGGCTGGACACCGGACTACTGGAACGGCTGGGCTACCGCAGTCCCGGGGCCGACGACGACGCGCTGATCGCGGCGGCCGCCTACCGCTGGCTGCAGCGCTGGCCAACCGTGCCGGGTGACCCGTGGCGCATGCCGTCGGGCTGGCGCGTCGGCGAGCACGCCGCGACCGGACTGCGGTTGCGATGCGGGGACCGGACCGAACACGTTCACATCAGCGGCGAGCCCGGTGACGCCCGGGTCCGGATCGGTGACGGCC
Organism: Mycobacteriaceae bacterium; assembly: GCA_029979305.1. Lineage (GTDB taxonomy): Bacteria > Actinomycetota > Actinomycetes > Mycobacteriales > Mycobacteriaceae > Mycobacterium. The sequence continues at coordinate 11,117 of JAPOHV010000067.1, forward strand.
CCGCCCATCACCTGACCGTCGAGCAGGACGGCCCGCGGCTGCGTCTGGCCGTCGACGGACTGCTCCGCGGTTACATCGTCGCCGCCGACGGCCACCGGATCTGGCTGGCCGGGTCCGGTCGCACCGTCGCGGTCGAGGAGGTGCGCGAGGAACCGGTGCGCGCCGGCGAGGAGCACAGCGGCGACGCCGAGATCCTCAGCCCGATGCCGGGGTCCGTCGTGGCGGTGGGTGTGTCGGACGGCGCGACGGTGCAGGCCGCTACCGTCGTGGTGACGGTCGAGGCGATGAAGATGGAGCACGCGCTGCGTTCGCCCGTCGACGGCGTGGTCGGGCTTCTCGTCGCGGTGGGAGATCAGGTCAAGGTGGGCCAGCCGCTGGCCCGGATAACGGCAATCACGGAAGGTCACGGATCATGAGCGAATTTCTCTCCACGGCAACGCTTCCCGACGAGTATCAGCAGCTCGTCAAGACGGTGCGCGACTTCGCCCGCGAGGTCGTCGCCCCGGTCTCCGCCCACCACGACGCCGAGCACTCCTTCCCCTACGAGGTGGTGTCCGGGATGGCCGACATGGGCCTGTTCGGCCTGCCTTTCCCCGAGGAGTACGGCGGTATGGGAGGCGACTACTTCGCACTGTGCCTGGCGCTGGAGGAGCTCGCCAAGGTCGACCAGAGCGTCGCCATCACCCTGGAGGCGGGGGTCTCGCTGGGCGCCATGCCGATCTACCGGTTCGGCAACGAGGCCCAGAAGACCGAGTGGCTGCCGGCGCTCACCAGCGGTTCGGCGCTGGGCGCGTTCGGGTTGACCGAGGCCGGCGGCGGCACCGATGCCGGCGCGACCCGGACCACCGCCCGCCTCGACGACGGCCACTGGGTGATCAACGGTTCCAAGCAGTTCATCACCAACTCCGGCACCGACATCACCAGACTCGTCACCGTCACCGCCGTCACCGGCACCGCAGGCGAGCGCCGGGAGATCTCCTCGATCCTGGTGCCGGTCCCGACGCCCGGCTTCGTCGCCGAGCCGTCCTACGACAAGGTCGGCTGGAACGCCTCCGACACCCACCCGCTGTCGTTCACCGACGTCCGGGTGCCCGAGGAGAACCTGCTCGGCGAGCGTGGCCGCGGTTACGCCAACTTCCTGCGCATCCTCGACGAGGGCCGTATCGCGCTGGCCGCGGTGGCCACCGGCGCCGCGCAGGGCTGCGTCGACGAGTGCGTGCGCTACGCCGGTGAGCGCACGGCGTTCGGCCGGCCGATCGGCCGCTATCAGGCCATCGAGTTCAAGATCGCCCGGATGGAGGCTCGTGCGCACGCCGCCCGTACCGCCTACTATGACGCGGCCGCGATGATGCTGGCCGGCAAGCCTTTCAAGAAGCAGGCCGCGATCGCCAAACTTGTCGCCAGCGAGGCGGCTATGGACAACGCCCGTGACGCAACCCAGATCCACGGCGGCTACGGCTTCATGAACGAGTACCTGGTCGCCCGGCACTACCGGGACAGCAAGATCCTCGAAATCGGCGAGGGCACAACCGAAGTCCAGCTGATGCTCATCGCCCGGGAGATCGGGCTGGCTTGAGGCCGCCGGGGCGTCAGGCCTGGGGATAGGGCGCGTAGCGCCGGTTGTAGCCGAGCTGCCGCTGGGCGATCTGGGCCTGACGCTGCTCCGGTGTCACATACCGGGTGCCGACCGGCAGAACCGCGTCCAGATCGCCGATCGGTACCACCTGCGACTGCACCGTCGGGGCTTCGGTTGATGAGGGGTCGAGGTCCTGGAAGCGGATCGAGATGGTGCCCTGGTTCAGTCCGCCGGTGGACACCCAGTTGGCCACGGCCGGATCGGTTTTCGAGATGACGACCGTGTAGCTGCCGTCCGGGTTGGGCACCGACTGCGACCTGTTGAGGCTGGTCTGCTGGTCCCAGTAGTTGTCGGTGATGGTCCAGTCGTCGGTGACCGGGACATTGAAGTAGCGGGCGTTGCCGGGGTCGATGGTGACGACCAGCGCCTCGTCGTCGTCGAGCTGGAAATAACCGGCGCTCTGCAACTGGGTGGCCAGGAACTCGGCGTTGCGGTCGGGGTCGGACAGCACGTTGGGCGGGCGCCGTTGACCGGTCTTCGGATCGGTGGTGGCCACCGCCATGTACTTATCCTCCCCGGTGATGCCCAGCAGCAGCATGATCGCGGCCGTCTCCAGCGACTGGACCGGCCGGATCGGCAGCGGCCCGATGAGCGACACCAGCGACGTCAGCACCGGGCTGGCGGCGACGGCGGGTCCGATGCCGGGGATGGCGAACCCGCCGAGTTGACTGAACAGGCTCGGCGGCGGGCCGCTGACCTTGGTCACCGACAGGCTCATCGGCTCCTCGGAGTTCCAGTCCGCCAAGGTGTTCCGGGTGGTGATCAGCGTGGTACCCGGTCCCAGTTGCAGGTGGTTGGTCTCGCCCGGCGCGGCCGGCGCCGAACTGGCGGTGATCGTGAACGAGCCGTCCGGGTTGAGGACGAGTTCGCGGCCGTTGAGGTTGCTCGACGTCGTGCCGCCCAGTCCGGTCAGCACCGAGAAGTTGGTGTCGGCCGGAGCTGATCCGTCGAAGCGGCCGCTGATGAGGTAGGACGAGGCGCTGTTCACGCCGATGAACCGGTAGATGGTGTCCGGGTTGTCGTACCAGATCCGGGAGCCGGCGAAGCTCTGCTGATACCAGTCGTGCGGTGGGCTCACCTGCTGGATCACCTTCGGGCGGGCGGAGTCCAGGAGTTGAACCTCCAGCGCCGCCTGGGTGGCGTACTCGGTGACGGCCTGGTCCAACCGGGCCATGTTCGTCGCGTCCGGCCCGCCGACCTCGTCGAAATTGTCGCGCGCGGCGCGGATCCAGCCCGCCTTGAGCATCAG
>JAPOHV010000095.1 GCA_029979305.1 Mycobacteriaceae bacterium
ACCGTCGGTGTTGTGGGCCTCGTGCGTATCGGACAGCTGGTGGCTCAGCGCCTCGCCGCGTTCGGTACCCACGTCATCGCCTACGACCCTTACGTCCCACCGGCACGCGCCGCGCAACTGGGCATCGAACTGCTGCCGCTCGACGAGGAGCTGGCCCGCGCCGACTTCATCTCGGTGCACCTGCCGAAGACCAAGGAGACCGCCGGCCTGCTCGATGCGGCGGCGCTGGCCAAGACCAAGCCCGGCGTCATCATCGTCAACGCCGCCCGCGGCGGCCTGATCGACGAGCAGGCGCTGGCCGACGCCATCAGGAGCGGGCATGTGCGCGCGGCGGGGCTGGACGTCTTCGGTACCGAACCGTGCACCGACAGCCCGCTGTTCGAGTTGCCCGAGGTGGTCGTGACCCCGCACCTGGGCGCCTCGACGTCGGAGGCGCAGGACCGGGCGGGCACCGACGTCGCCGCGAGTGTCAAGCTCGCGCTGGCGGGGGAGTTCGTACCGGACGCGGTCAATGTCGCCGGCGGCGCGGTCAGCGAGGATGTGGCGCCGTGGCTGGACCTGGTCCGCAAGCTCGGCGTGCTGGTCGGGGTGCTGGCCACCGAGCCGCCGGAGAGCCTGCTGGTGAGGGTCTCCGGTGAGCTCGCTTCCTCAGAGGTCGGGGTGCTGAAGCTCTCGGCGCTGCGGGGCCTGTTCTCGACCATGACCGACCAGCAGGTGACGTTCGTCAATGCACCGGCACTGGCCGCCGACCGTGGCCTGGACGCCGAATTGACCACGGCCAGTGAAAGCCCCAATCACCGCAGTCTGGTCGACGTCCGGGTGGTGGGGCCGGACGGTTCGGCGGTCAACGTCTCGGGCACCCTGACCGGACGGTCGGAGGTGCAGAAGATCGTCTCGATCAACGGCCGCAGTTTCGACCTGCGCGCCGAGGGCGTGAACCTGATCCTGCACTACGGCGACAAGCCCGGTGCGCTGGGCAAGATCGGCACCCTGCTCGGATCGGCAGGTGTCAACATCGAGGCCGCCCAGATGAGCCAGGACACGTCGGGCCGGGGCGCGACGGTCATGCTGCGACTCGACCGCGACGTACCGGCCGAGGCACGTGAGGCGATCCGCGACGCTGTCGAGGCGACGACACTGGAAGTGGTGGACCTTTCGTGAGACTTGCGGTCATCGCCGGCGACGGGATCGGTCCGGAGGTCGTCGGCGAGGCACTCGCCGTCCTCGACGCCGTCCTGCCCGGCGTGACGAGGACCGAATACGACCTCGGCGCGAGGCGCTATCACGCCACCGGGGAAGTGTTGCCGCCCAACGTCATCGACGAACTGCGCGGTCATGACGCGATACTGCTCGGCGCTATCGGCGATCCGTCGGTGCCCAGCGGCCTACTGGAACGAGGCCTGCTGCTCAAGACCCGATTCGAACTGGACCACCACGTCAACCTGCGGCCCAGCCGGCTCTACCCCGGTGTCGCCAGCCCGCTGGCGGGCAGCCCGGATATCGACTTCGTGGTGGTGCGAGAGGGAACCGAGGGCCCCTACACCGGCAATGGCGGCGCGATCCGCGTCGGTACGCCGCACGAGGTCGCCACCGAGGTGAGCGTCAACACCGCCTACGGTGTCACCCGCGTCGTGAAATACGCCTTCGACCTCGCGGTGAAACGCCGCAAGCACATCACCCTGGTCCACAAGAACAACGTCCTGGCGTTCGCCGGCGGGATGTGGTCTCGGATCTTCGCCGAGGTGGGCAGCCAGTACCCGGATGTCGAGGTGGCGTACCAGCACATCGACGCCGCCACCATCTACATGGTCACCGACCCGGGCCGGTTCGACGTCATCGTCACCGACAACCTGTTCGGGGACATCATCACCGACCTGGCCGCCGCGGTGTCGGGCGGCATCGGGCTGGCCGCCAGCGGAAACATCGACGCCACCGGAACCAATCCGTCGATGTTCGAGCCTGTCCACGGCAGCGCGCCGGACATCGCCGGCAAGGGGATCGCGGATCCGACCGCCGCGGTGATGAGTGTGGCGCTGCTGCTGTCTCATGTCGGTGAGGACGCGGCGGCCGCCCGGGTCGATCATGCGGTCGCCGATCATCTGGCCAGCCGTGGCGATGCGAAGCTGTCCACCAGCGAGGTGGGCGAGCGAATCCGGGCGCGGCTCTAGTCCGCGTCGGGCGTCACGCCCGAACCAACCTCGCGCAGAACAGTTTCCACGCGATCCGCCAGGGGGCCCCGGACGGCCAGTGCGGGCAGTTCCGGGTGGTCTGCGAAAATCGACGTCAGGATCTGCTGGGACGTCAGGCGGGCCTGCGAACCGTCGCGCTGCGGGTCGGGCTGCCAGGGGAAGTCGTGCTGGCACCACGCCACCACGGCGCTGCGTGCCGTCCACTCGAGGGCCGGCGCCAGCAGCGAGTCGTCGTCGTAGTACTGGATGCTGTAGATAGCCGTCATCAACGGACCGCTGTCGGAGACGACCCAGTTCATACCCACGCGGCCGGCCTGACGCGCGGCATGTACCTCGGCCTCGCGATGTCCTGCCATCCCCGCGGCCTGTTCGTCCGGCCCGGGCACCCGCCCCTGCCGGTCGACCCACTCCCGCAGGAACTCGGGGACGACGACTCCCGGCAGCCGCACCCCGAGCGCCGCGGCCAGTGTCGACTTGCCGGTGCACTCCCCGCCGACGATGGAGATCAGCTCAGCCACCGGTGGCCGCCGGAACCGCTGCGGCACGGGTTGCGGCGCGCGCCGACCATGCCCGCCAGCCGGTGACGGCCATCACGATCAGGATCGCGTAGAACAGCGACGTGAAGTAGAGACCCTGGCTCGCGTACAGCACCGTGCCGACGATGTTGACCGCGATCCACACCGGCCAGGTCTCGATCTTCTGCAGCACCATCAGCAGCTGACCCGCCATCGAGCCCACCAGCATGAAGGCGTCGCCCCAGGTGGCCGCCCCGCCGATTCGCCGCAGCAGCGGCGCCAGCAGCGCCCAGAGGATGAGAACTCCCACGATGCCGCCGGCGCGCTGCGACCGGGTGAGTGTGGTGGGTGTTCGCACTCCCTCACGGCCCCAGGAGAACCATCCCCAGATCGCGGCCGCGATGAAGATCAGCTGCATGGCCGCGGAGGCGAACAACCGGAACTCCACGAACAGCCAGCCGTACAGCAGACTCGACAGAAGGTAGAACGGCCAGGTCCAGCGGGTGCCGACGATACCCAGGGCGATGGCGATGAACGCCAGGACGACCGAGGCGAACTCGATAGCGGTGACGTCGTAACCCCACGCGGTGAACAGCACAGTCATGTTGACGCTCCCTGCCCGGCATTACCCGGACGGTCATGCGGTCGGCGACGCGGTATGTCACCTTCTCAGACCGGTTGCCCGGACTCCCGCGGTTCTGCCGGCCGATCCGGCGGGTCGGCCGGCACTAAGGGTATCGCCAGTATCGGGAACAGGGCACAGACCGCGAAGGTCAACGGATATCCGGCCGCGGTGATCAACGCGCCGAATAACGGCGGCGTCATGCCGGTGACCAGCAACTGGCTGGTGTTCTGCGCGCCGAGTGCCCGGCCGCTCCAGAACGGGCCGGCGATCTCGGCGATCGCCGTGAAGGCCAGTCCGTTGTCGCTGACCGTGACCACCGAGGCGACGACCAGCAGCGCGACGCTCCACCCGGAGCCCACCCGATCGGTGAACGCCAGCAACAGCATTGATGCCGCCGCCGCCCCGGCGATGATCCGGATCGGGCGCAGCCGCGCACCCATCCGATCCGACCATCGGCCCGCGACGATGCGGCCCAGCGCCCCCAGTATCTGGGCGGCCATCACCAGGGCGCCCGCCGAAGCCGGCGACCACCCCCGCTGGCTCATCAGCCACACCAGCGCGAAGGTCCACACCAGCGCCTGCGGAACGACCAGCAGCACCGACACCGCATGAATTCGCCACAGCAGTCTCGAGCCGCGGTACGGGTTGGCCAGATCCTCCGCCGCCGCCTCGGCACGGGCCGGACGGGGCGGGTCGGTCACCGCGACCGCGCATACCGCCGCGGCCAGGCCGCACACCGCCGCGGGGAACAGCAGCGCCGCCCCGATGCCGTGACTCTGCGCCAGCTGCGGCATCACCAGCGCACCCAGGCCCACTCCCAGCGGCTGGGCGGTCTGACGGATCCCCATCGCCAGACCGCGCTGCTCGGGCGGAAACCAGCCCACCACCAGCCGGCCGCTGGCGGAGTTACTGCTCGCCGCGGCCATCCCGCCGAGAAACAGCGACGCCGCCACCATCACCAGCGATGAGCCGCCGGAGAAGAAGGCCGCCGCCAGCGCCGCGGCCGCCGTCAGTGCGGAGCCCACCCACAGCGCGAAGCGCTCCCCGGCGCGGTCCACAACGTAACCCCACGGGATCAGCGTGGGCACCATCCCGAACTTCGGCATCGCCGAGATCAGGCCAGCCAGTGCGAGGTCCATGCCGAAATCCGCCTGCAGGGTGGGGATGAGGAACGCGACACCGTTGATGAAGACGTTGGCGAACAACGTCGCCGACAGCGCGATCGCCAGCATCGACCAGCGTCGCAGGGTGCCGATTCCCGCCGTGCTCATCGCCACCGCCTCATCTGTGGTGTCGGTCCGGCACTAGGCTGTCACGAATGCGCCTGGGTCGTGTCGCCAGCCCCGACGGGGTGGCCTTCGTCAGTATCGAGGGCGACGGCGACGCCGCCATCGCCCGCGAGATCGCCGAACACCCATTCGGCAGCCCGACCTTCACCGGACGGTCGTGGCCGCTGGGCGAGGTCCGGCTGCTGGCGCCCATCCTCGCCAGCAAGGTCGTATGCATGGGCAAGAACTACCTGGCCCACATCGAGGAGATGGGGGGCGCCACCGGCCCGGCTCCCGAGGACCCGGTGATCTTCCTCAAGCCCAATACCGCGATCATCGGGCCGGGCGTGCCGATTCAACTGCCCGCCAACGCTTCTCCGGTGCACCATGAAGGCGAGCTCGCCGCGGTGATCGGCCGGCCCTGCAAGGACGTCCCCGCCGCCAAAGCCCATGAGGTCATCCTGGGATACACCATCGCAAACGACGTCTCGGCGCGCGATCAGCAGAAGGCCGACGGTCAGTGGATGCGCGCCAAGGGTCACGACACGTTCTGTCCGGTCGGGCCGTGGATCGTCACCGACCTGGATCCCTCGGATCTGGAGATCCGCACCGAGGTGAACGGGCAACTGCGCCAACTCAGCCGGACCTCGCTGATGATCCATGACATCGGGGCGATCATCGAGTGGATGAGCGCGGTGATGACCCTGCTCCCCGGAGACCTGATCCTCACCGGAACGCCGGAGGGCGTCGGCCCACTCGAGGACGGCGACACCGTCAGCGTCAGCGTCGAGGGCATCGGAACCCTCACCAATCCGGTTGTCCGTAAGAGCGCCCGATGACCGCGCCGAACGCGGAAGGCGCGGTGCGCGTGCGGTTCTGTCCGTCGCCGACGGGGACACCGCACGTCGGCCTGGTCCGCACCGCACTGTTCAACTGGGCGTACGCCCGTCACACCGGCGGTGAGTTCGTTTTCCGGATCGAGGACACCGATGCCGCGCGTGATTCGGAGGAGAGCTACAACGCGATTCTCGAAGCGCTGCGCTGGCTGGGCCTGGACTGGGACGAGGGCCCCGAAGTCGGTGGGCCGCACGCGCCGTACCGGCAGTCGCAGCGCGGCGAGCTCTACCGCGACGTCATCGCGCGACTGGTGGACGCCGGCGAGGCCTACCCGGCCTACTCCACGCCCGAGGAGGTCGAGGCCCGGCATCTGGCGGCCGGCCGCAGCCCCAAACTCGGCTATGACAACTACGACCGCAACCTGACCGACTCCCAGCGGGCGGCCTATGAGGCCGAGGGCCGCAAGCCGGTGCTGCGATTGCGGATGCCTGACGAGGATCTGAGTTGGCACGACCTGGTGCGAGGGGAGACCACCTTCGCGGCCGGGACCGTGCCGGACTTCGCGCTGACCCGAGCCAGTGGCGATCCGCTGTACACCTTGGTCAACCCGGTGGACGACGCGCTGATGAAGATCACCCACGTGCTGCGGGGTGAGGACCTGCTTCCCTCGACGCCGCGGCAGATCGCACTGCACCGGGCGCTGATCCGCATCGGGGTCGGGCAGCGCATACCCGAGTACGCCCACCTGCCAACCGTTCTGGGCGAGGGCACCAAGAAGCTGTCCAAGCGGGATCCGCAGTCGGATCTGTTCCTGCATCGCGACCGGGGCTTCCTGCCCGAGGGACTGCTGAACTATCTGGCGCTGCTGGGCTGGGGTATCGCCGAGGACCGTGACGTGTTCACCCTCGGCGAGATGGTGCGGGCCTTCGACGTGGTCGACGTGAACTCCAACCCGGCCCGCTTCGATCAGAAGAAGGCCGACGCCATCAACGCCGAGCACATCCGGCGGCTCGAACCGGCTGAATTCGCCCGGCGGCTGCGCGAGTTCTTCGACGCCCACGGCCACGACACCGGACTCGACGACGCCGGGTTCGCGGCCGCCGCCGAGTTGGTGCAGACCAGGGTGGTGGTGCTCTCCGATGCCTGGAATCTGTTGAAGTTCCTCGACGACGGCTCCTACTCCATCGATCCGGCCGCCGGCGCCAAGGAACTCACCGGCGACGCGGCCGGCGTGCTGGATGCCGCGCTCGGGGCGCTCGACGGGGTGGTGCAGTGGAAGACCGCCGCCATCGAGGAGGCGCTCAAGGGCGCGTTGATCGACGGTCTGGGCCTCAAGCCGCGCAAGGCCTTCGGCCCGATCCGGGTGGCGGTGACGGGGGCGAGCGTCAGTCCGCCGCTGTACGAGTCGATGGAACTGCTCGGCCGTGATCGCACCCTGCACCGGCTGCGCGAGGCCCGCGACGGTGTGGAGCGCAATCTTTGGTAGTCTGCACTGCGTTGTTCGGCAGACTTGGAATAGCTGGTCCTGACCAGCTGTTATAGGTCCCCGATGGGGTATGGTGTAATTGGCAACACAGCTGATTCTGGTTCAGCCATTCTAGGTTCGAGTCCTGGTACCCCAGCCAATGCTTCAGCGGGCGGCGGCAATTTCGCCGGTGTCGTCGGCTCGGTTATGCTTTCACACCGGAATCGTTTCCTAGCCCCCGTCGTCTAGCGGCCTAGGACGCCGCCCTCTCACGGCGGTAGCGTGGGTTCGAATCCCATCGGGGGTACATTCTCCGCCCGGCGTCCGCCGGGCTTTTTCGTTGTTGCCGTCGGTGCTCTCAGCGCGTGGCGGCGGTGGACCCGGCCACCGGCATCGCGGGCAACCCCAGTTTGCGGTGATCCCAGGACCGGATCCGGTGCGGGCGGATGCGCACCGCGACCCTCTTGTTCATCATCATGTCCACCGCGGGCTTGAGGTCGTCGGTGTAGGGACCGTTGTAACGCTCCCACACGCTCACGCCGACGGCGAAGATCGTGTCAGCGTCGTCGTGGATCTCGGCCACGCCCTCGAAGGAAACCCCGATCAGCGAGTCGTAGGTCATGCCCCCCTCGATCATGAAGCTCACCCGGGGGTTGCGCCGGATGTTGACGACCTTCTGCGACTTCACCTTGGTCTCCACCCAGATGTCGCCCTCGACGATCCCGTACCACATCGCGACCAGGTGCGGCTGACCGTCGGGCCCGACGGTGGCCATCGTGCCGGTCCGGCTGCGCGCGACGAAGCCGGCGATCTCCTCGTCGTTCATGACGATCTGGGCGCGCTGCTTGTTACCCGACATGGTTGCCAGTGTCTCAGGCACACGACGATCTCAAAGCCGAAGGGTCAGGTCCTCGGCCGCCGCCAGAAGATCGGCCGCCCAGCGTTCCCCGGGGTGCCGGCCCATCCGGTCGATCGGGCCGGACACCGACACCGCCGCGATCACCGCACCGCTGTGGTCGCGCACCGGCGCCGATGCGCTGGCCACCCCCGGCTCGCGTTCGGCTGCGCTCTGCGCCCAGCCGCGCCGGCGCACCTCGGCGAGCGTCCGCGCGGTGAAGGCGGCCGAGGGCAGCAGAGCCTGCTGGGTGGCGGTGTCGCAGAAGGCGAGCAGCACCCGTGCCGCCGAGCCGGCCGTCATCGGCAGGCGCGCGCCGACCGGCACGGTATCGCGAAGGCCCGCAGCAGGTTCCAGAGCGGCCACGCAGATGCGCGTACTGCCCTCGCGGCGGTACAGCTGAACGCTCTCGCCGGTGATCTCGCGCAACTGCGGCAGTACCGCGGCGCCGGCGGCGAGCAGTGGATCACTGACCCCAGCGGACAGTTCGGTCAGTGCCGGGCCCAGCACCCAGCGGCCGTCGTCGTCTCGGGCCAGCAGCCGATGGACTTCCAGTCCGGCTGCCAGCCGGTGTGCGGTGGCCCGCGGCAAGCCGGTCCGCGCACACAGATCCGGCAGCCCGCAGGGGGCCTCGGCGACGGCGTGCAGCACGCCCACGGCTTTGTCGAGAACGCCGATGCCGCTATTCTGTCCCATATCCGGATACTAGCGTCCCAGAATGTGAGATAGCCGCAATGACGGACAAGCAGAGGACCCTGGCCGAGAAAGTCTGGTCGGATCATGTCGTCGTCACCGGATCGGGTGAAGGCGCCGCCCGCGAACCCGACCTGATCTACATCGATCTACACCTCATCCACGAGGTCACCAGTCCGCAGGCCTTCGACGGTCTGCGACTGGCGGGCCGCGGGGTCCGGCGACCCGATCTGACACTTGCCACCGAGGACCACAACGTTCCCACGGTCGACATCGACAAGCCCATCGCCGACCTCGTTTCGCGCACCCAGGTGGAGACGTTGCGACGCAACTGCGCAGAGTTCGGCATCCGGCTGCATCCGATGGGGGACCCGGAGCAGGGCATCGTGCATGTGGTGGGACCGCAACTCGGCCTCACCCAACCGGGGATGACGATCGTCTGCGGTGACAGTCACACGTCCACGCACGGCGCGTTCGGCGCGCTCGCGATGGGGATCGGAACCTCGGAGGTCGAGCATGTGCTGGCCACTCAGACGCTGCCACTGCGCCCGTTCAAGACGATGGCGGTCAACGTCGACGGCCCACTGCCCGGCGGCGTCACCGCCAAGGACATCATTCTGGCGGTGATCGCCAAGATCGGCACCGGCGGCGGCCAGGGTCACGTCATCGAATACCGCGGCAGCACCATCGAGTCGCTGTCGATGGAGGGCCGGATGACGATCTGCAACATGAGCATCGAGGCCGGCGCCCGGGCCGGCATGGTCGCACCGGACGACATCACCTACCGATATCTGCAGGGCCGCCCCTACGCGCCGGCCGGTGCCGAGTGGGACGCCGCCGTCGCTGCCTGGGATCGGCTGCGCACCGACGCCGGCGCCGAGTTCGACAGCGAGGTCTATATAGATGCCACGACGTTGAGTCCGTTCGTCACCTGGGGCACCAATCCGGGCCAGGGTGTCGCGCTGGCGGAGGCGGTACCGGACCCGGAGCTGATGGGCACCGACGCCGAACGGCAGGCTGCGGAGAAGGCATTGGCCTACATGGATCTTCGGCCCGGTACGCCGATGCGCGATATCGCCGTCGACGCCGTCTTCGTGGGTTCGTGCACCAATGGCCGCATCGAGGACCTGCGTGCGGTCGCCGACGTGCTCCGGGGCCGCAAGGTCGCCGATGGTGTCCGGATGCTCATCGTCCCGGGTTCGATGAGGGTGCGTGCGCAGGCCGAGGCCGAAGGGCTGGGCGAGGTGTTCACCGCGGCCGGCGCCGAATGGCGGCTCGCGGGCTGCTCGATGTGCCTGGGTATGAATCCCGACCGGTTGGCGCCGGGGGAGCGCTGCGCGTCGACGTCGAACCGCAATTTCGAAGGCCGTCAGGGCAAGGGTGCGCGCACCCACCTGGTTTCGCCGGCCGTGGCCGCGGCCACCGCGGTACGCGGCACCCTCTCATCGCCCGCCGATCTCGACGGCTGAACCCGAAAGAAGACGACTTATGGAAGCGTTCCGCACCCACACCGGAATCGGCGTGCCACTGCGCCGGTCGAACGTCGACACCGATCAGATCATCCCGGCCGAGTACCTCAAGCGGGTCTCCAGAACAGGTTTCGAGGACGGGCTTTTCGCCGCGTGGCGGTCAGACCCCGCCTTCGTTCTCAATCTCAGCCCGTTCGACAGGGGTTCGGTCCTGGTGGCCGGACACGATTTCGGAACCGGTTCTTCGCGTGAACACGCGGTCTGGGCGCTGATGGACTACGGCTTCCGGGTTGTCATCTCGTCACGCTTCGCCGACATCTTCCGCGGAAACGCCGGCAAGGCCGGACTGCTCGCGGCCGAAGTGGCCGCCGACGACCTCGAACTGCTGTGGAAGTTGATCGAGCAACATCCGGGATTGGAAGTCACTGTCAACCTTGAGGATCGGACGATCTGCGCGGGAACGGCGGTGGTGCCGTTCACTATTGACGACTACACCGCCTGGCGACTATTGGAGGGCCTCGACGATATTGGCCTTACGCTGCGGAAACAAGCCGAGATCGCGGCGTTCGAAACGACTCGGCCGAGTTGGAAGCCGAGTGTCCCGACTGCGCCCTGAGACAGTCGGCAAGCCGCCGACAGTGTGCTCGGCGGCGCGTTAGAAGCGACCGATTGCGGCCTCAAGGGCTGCAATCGCGGCGAAAAAATTCCTCCAACATTTTGCTGAAAAAATGCGTGGCGCATGGATATCTGCGCTTTTTGGGTTTACCGTGTTGCGCAGTCGGTCCAAAGCGGACCACTGTTTTGGAGGATCTGAATGAACAAAGCAGAGTTGATCGAAGTTCTCACGGAGAAGCTGGACACCGATCGCCGTCACGCGAGCGATGCCGTGGAACATCTGATCGACGCAATCGTTCGCGCTGTGCAGAAGGGTGACAGCGTGACCATCACCGGATTCGGCGTTTTCGAACGCCGCCGTCGTGCTGCACGCGTCGCTCGCAATCCTCGCACCGGCGAAACGGTACGTGTGAAGCCGACTTCTGTTCCCGCGTTCCGTCCCGGAGCGCAGTTCAAAGCAATCGTCTCTGGTGCACAAAAGCTCGCTGCTGAAGGACCCGCTGTCAGAAGAGGCGCCGTTGGTGGCGCAGTTAGGAAGTCTGCTGTGAAGAAAGCTGCTGTGAAGAAGGTCGTCAAGAAGGCCCCGGCCAAGAAGGCTCCGGTCCGCAAGGCCGCGGTCAAGAAGGCCG
>JAPOHV010000235.1 GCA_029979305.1 Mycobacteriaceae bacterium
ACTCCTCGCAGAACCGGGCGTCCGCGGAGTTGGCGGTGCGGCACGCCACGCAGACCGGTCCGCTCATAATCCGTCCCAGCATAAAAGGCGGACGCGGTTCCGCGGGCTCGCCGGTCGTTGTCAGGCAACGAGTCTGTCACCGGGGCCCGTTGGACAGCGCGGCGCACTGCCGCAACGATGCTGGCATGACCGTGACCCCGGCCGACATGCGCAACATCTCGCTGGCCGGCTACCTCGGCTCGGCGATCGAGGCCTACGACTTCCTCATCTACGGCACCGCCGCCGCGCTGGTGTTCCCGACGGTGTTCTTCCCGCACTTGGGCCCGGTGATGGGGGCGGTCGCCTCGCTGGGCAGCTTCGGCGCCGCCTTCCTGGCCCGACCGCTGGGCGCGGCGGTGTTCGGCCACTTCGGGGACCGCATCGGCCGCAAGCGCACCCTGGTGCTGACGATGTCGATCATGGGGCTGGCAACCCTGGGCATCGGGCTGATTCCCGGATACGCCGAGATCGGTTTGGCCGCGCCGCTTTTGCTGATCACGCTGCGGCTGGCCCAGGGTTTCGCGATGGGCGGGGAGTGGGCAGGCTCGGTGTTGCTCGGCATCGAGGCGGCGCCGCCGGGCCGGCGCGGCTTCTACGGGATGTTCACCCAGCTCGGCCTGGGCACCGCGCTGGTGCTGGCCAATCTGGTGTTCCTGGCGGTGCACCTGAGTATCGGCGACAAGAGCACGGCGTTTCTCAGCTGGGGCTGGCGGCTGCCGTTTCTGCTCAGCGTGACCCTGATCGGCGTGTCGCTGTACTCACGAACTCGCATCACCGAACCCGCCAGCGACGACGACGGACGCCGCGAGCCCGGCGGCCTGCCGCTGGCCGAGCTGATGCGCCGGCAGTCCCGCGAGGTCCTGTTCGCCGCCGTGGCGGTGTCGGGGATCTTCACCCTGGCCTACCAGGTCAGCACCTTCATCACCCACTACGCGGCGGTGCACCTGCACTACTCGAAGAACACCATCCTGCTGGCCGGGGTGCTCGGCGGGTTGTGCTCGATGGGGTGCGTGGCCGTCTCGGCGATCCTCAGCGACCGCTACGGGCCGCGCCGCTTCATCGCCGCGGGCCTGGCAGCGGCGGTGCCGTGGTCGCTGGCGCTGCTGCCGATCATCGACCTGCGCCGGCCGGTGGTCTTCACGCTGGCCATCATGGTCACCTACGCCGTGATCGGCACCGCGCTGGGCCCGCTGCCGGCCTACCTGCCCGGCGTGTTCGCCACCCGCTACCGCTATACCGCCACGGCGATGTCCTACAACATCGGCGGAATCCTCGGCGGCGCAATACCTCCCGTCATCTCCCCCGCCCTCATCCAGTCGTTCGGCAGTTGGGCGGTCGGGCTGATGATGGGGGTGATGACGACGCTCAGCCTGATCGCCGCGCTGCTGCTCAAGCCCTCACCGCGTCAGCAGCCAGCCTCCGAAGCCCAGATGCCGGGCCACCGAGTCACCGGCTGAGGTGTTGTAGGTGGTTCCGTACAGATTGTTGATCGCCAGCGCGAGGTATCTGCCGTTGGAGTAGCCCGACGGTCCGCCATTGCGGATCAGGAATGCGTACGCCCGGCGCAGGGCCTGATTCTGGAAGTCGGTGAAGTCGCTGCCCTGGGACCGCAGCACCATGTTGATCGCCAGCAGGGCATCCAGCGACTCCTCGGTGTAGGCCCGCCCGGCCAGGTCGAGCTTGCCCCAGCGCACCGACGGCAATGTGTTGTGCCGCAACGCATCCAGGATGATTGCACCGCTGCGCGCGTCGCCCGGGGTGTCGGGGTTGATGCCGCGCTGCAGGGTCGGGGTCATATCCCAGGTGCGGCCGTTGCCCCTCCAGGTGTAGCCCGCGGTAGGGACGAAGGCCGGCCACGGCGATGTGGTGTCGCCGAGGAACCGGCGGTAGATGGCGGTGTCGCGGGCCACCGCGGCGGTGTCACCGAGCACGACGCTGATGACCAGGTGGCTCGACAGCGCGTAGGCGTTCCAGTTGCTCGCCGAGTCCCCCGAGGTCTTCTCCAGGCTGTTCCAGCGGTTGTTGCCCGGGAACTGCTCGGTGCGGGCCTGTTCCAGGAACGCCCGCCAGGTCTGGCCGTTGGCGGCCACGGTGTCCAGCGGCATGTCGACCAGATCAGCGGCCACCACGTAGCCGAACACGTTGCGGGCGAACGGAAGAACGTCGGCGGCCTTGGACTCGGTGCCGGGGACGGTCCTGACCGCGGCGATCACCTTGTCCCGGTATTTGGTCTCGCCGGTGCGGGCGTAGACCAGCCCGGCCGCCATCGTCATCGCCGGGGTCTTGGTGTTGAGCCTTGAGAGGTCCGGGGCCTCCCAGGTGGCATCGGCCTGGGACTTGACGAACGCCCACCCCGGCCCACTGGTCGGCTTGGCCATCAGGTCCGATCTGCGGATCAGCGCATAGTCGCGGCCGGCTCTGACGGTCGCGGCGGCGGCCG
>JAPOHV010000119.1 GCA_029979305.1 Mycobacteriaceae bacterium
CGATGTCCAGGCACTCCATCAACACCTCGCGAGGCACCGGCTTGTCGAAGTCGAGGCGCTTGCGCACCGAACGTGTGGGGGTGAGGACTTCGTCAGCGGTCAGATTGAGGGTCATGACCGAAAAGACTATTCGAGAGGGCTAGCCCGTCGCGCGGAGTCGGGTGTCGGCCGGTGACATCAGCCGGGCGCGACGGTCGACTTCGTTGTCGATGATGCCGGTGAGGTTATTGGCGAGATCCGCATATCCGCGGCGGCGCAGGACATCCTCGACGTAGATGACCAGCTGTACTTCGCTCTCGCTCATCATCATCAGATCTTCCCCCGTGAGGTTGCTGGGTCGGCGCGGCGGTGAGGCGGTTTCACTGTAACTCGCCGGCTGCTGAGGTTAGCGGCATTTGGGTGATTACCGCTAGTCGCGCCGATTTCCCGACCAACATGGGCGAAAAGTCAGCTTTTACTCAGTCTTTTATCAGCTCATCGTTACTCCTTGCATAGTTGTTTGCTCAGCAGTGGCGGACGGTCAGCGGAAGTCGCGGGACCGGGAACCGACCGGCATGCCCATTCGCTGGATGCGTTCGGCCACCACCGTCACCGCGCCGGTGGCGTTCTGCACCTGGCCGCGGACGAGCAGTGCGCCGGCGCTCTGCGCTACGCGCCGGTGACGGGTCCACACCCCGGGAGTGCACAGCACGTTGACCATTCCGGTCTCGTCCTCGAGGTTCATGAACGTCACACCGCGGGCCGTGCCCGGACGCTGCCGATGGGTCACCGCGCCGGCGACCAGCACCCGGCTTCCGTCCGGGACCGAAAGCAGATCACCGGCCGGAGTGACGCCCAGTGCGTCGAGATCGGCGCGCAGGAACTGCGTCGGGAAGCTGTCCGGCGAGACGCCGGTGGCCCACACGTCCGCGGCGGCCAGTTCGACATCACTCATCCCAGGCAGGGCGGGAACGGTCGACGACGAACCGACGCCGGGCAGCCGGTCAGGCCGTTCGGTGGCAGCAGCCCCGGCCGCCCACAGCGCCTCGCGCCTGCTCACACCGAAGCAGCCCAACGCTCCTGAGGTCGCCAGCGCTTCGGTCTGCGGCACCGAAAGCTGCACCCGCCCGGTCAGATCCAGCAGCGATGTGAACGGCCCACCCGCGTGGCGTTCGGTGACGATGCGCTCCGCGAGATCCGCACCGATGTGCCGCACCGCAGCGAGGCCCAAGCGGACCTCCAGCCCGTCGTTCTCCAGGGTGGCGTGCGGCAGGCCGGCGTTGACACACGGGCCGTGCACGACGACGCCGTGCCGGCGGGCATCGGCGACCAGGGACTGCGGCGAGTAGAAGCCCATCGGCTGAGCACGCAGCAGCGCGGCGCAGAACGCCGCCGGGTGATGCAGCTTGAACCAGGACGAGTAGAAGACCAGCGAGGCGAACGACAGTGAATGGCTTTCGGGAAAGCCGAAGTTCGCGAACGCCTCAAGCTTCTCGTAGATGCGGTCGGCGACATCGCCGGTGATGCCGTGCAGTTCGGCCATGCCGGCGTAGAAGCGGTCCCGCAGCCGGCGCATCTTCGCCGTGGAACGTTTGGAGCCCATGGCCCGGCGGAGCTGATCGGCCTCGGCGGGCGAGAACCCGGCGCAGTCCACCGCCAGTTGCATCAACTGTTCCTGGAACAGTGGAACACCCAACGTCTTACGCAGTGCGGGTTCCATCGACGGGTGGTCATAGGTGACGGGTTCAAGCCCGTTGCGCCGCTTGATGTAAGGGTGCACCGAACCACCCTGGATGGGTCCGGGGCGGATCAGCGCCACCTCCACCACAAGGTCGTAGAACACCCGCGGTTTCAGCCGCGGCAGCGTCGCCATCTGCGCGCGGGACTCGACCTGAAACACCCCGACGGAGTCGGCGCGCTGCAGCATCTCGTACACCGCAGGTTCGGACAGGTCCAGCCGGGCCAGGTCCACCTCGATGCCCTTGTGCTCGGCCACCAGGTCGATGGCGTAGTGCAGTGCCGACAGCATGCCCAGGCCCAGCAGATCGAACTTCACCAAACCGATGGCGGCACAGTCGTCCTTGTCCCACTGCAGCACGCTGCGGTCGGTCATCCGGGCCCACTCCACCGGGCACACGTCGGCGATCGGCCGGTCGCAGATCACCATGCCGCCGGAGTGGATGCCCATGTGCCGCGGCAGATCCTTGATCTCGGTGGCGAGTTCGACCACCCGCGGGGGGATTCCGTCGAGTTCGTCGGAGGCATCGGACTCGGTGATCGTCCAGCGGCTGATCTGCTTGCTCCACGCGTCCTGCTGCCCCTGGGAGAACCCCAGCGCGCGGGCCATATCGCGCACCGCACTGCGGCTGCGGTAGGTGATCACGTTGGCCACCTGCGCGGCGTAGTCACGGCCGTAACGGCGGTAGACGTACTGGATGACGTGTTCGCGGAGGTCGGACTCGATGTCGATGTCGATGTCGGGCGGCCCGTCGCGGGCGGGTGAGAGGAACCGCTCGAAGAGCAGACCGTTGGCCACCGGATCGACAGCGGTCACGCCGAGCGCGTAGCAGACCGCCGAGTTCGCCGCCGAACCGCGGCCCTGGCACAGGATGTCGTTGCGCCGGCAGAACTGCGTGATGTCGTGCACCACCAGGAAATAGCCCGGGAACTTCAGCTGGGCGATGACGTCGAGTTCACGGTCGATCTGCGCGTAAGCACGCGGGGCCGACGAGCGCGGACCGTAGCGTTGCGCGGCGCCGGTCATGACGATTTCACGCAGCCAGCTGTCCTCGGTGTGCCCGGCAGGGACGTCGAACGGCGGCAGTTGCGGGGCGATCAACGCCAGCTCGAAGGCGCACCGCTCACCGAGTTCGGCGGCGGCGACGACGGATTCGGGATGGCGGTGCAGCAGCCGCACCATCTCCGCGCCGGAGCGCAGATGCGCACCGCCCAGCGGGGCCAGCCAGCCCGCCGCCTCGTCGAGGGACTGCCGGGCCCGGATCGCCGCCATGGCCGAGGCGAGCCGGCCGCGCTCAGGTGCGGCGAAATGCGCGCCGGTGGTGGCGACGACGCTCACCCCGAAGCGCGGCGCCAGCGCGGCCAGCACGGCGTTGCGCTCGTCGTCCAGCGGATGCCCGTGATGGGTGAGTTCGACACTGACGTGATCCGATCCGAAACGGTCCACCAGATCGGCTAACGCGACGGTGGCCGCCTCGGGGCCGCCGTCCGAAAGCGCCTGCCGGACATGGCCTTTGCGGCACCCGGTCAGGATGTGCCAGTGACCGCTGGCGGCCTCGGTGAGGGCGTCGTAGTCATAGCGCGGCTTGCCCTTCTCTCCCCCGGCTAGGTGCGCGGCGGCCAGCTGGCGGGACAGCCGCCGATATCCCTCCGGCCCGCGGGCGAGCACCAGCAGATGCGGACCGGGCGGGTCGGGATCGGCGGTGCGCGGCGTGTTGGACAGCGACAGCTCGGCCCCGAAGACGGTACGCACGCCGAAGTCCCGGGCGGCCTCGGCGAACCGCACCACCCCGTAAAGGCCGTCGTGATCGGTGAGCGCGATCGCGCGCAGGCCCAATCGGGCGGCCTCCTCGACGAGTTCCTCGGGTGTGGAGGCGCCGTCGAGGAAACTGAACGCCGAGTGGGTGTGCAGTTCGGCGTAGGGCACACCACCGAGTGCCGGCGGCGGTTCACGGCGCAGGGCTGCGGCGGGCGGCCCGGCCGGAGCCGGACGCGGCGGTCGACTGCTGAGCACCCGCTCCATCTCAGCCCAGCTCGGCGGTCCGTCATTCCAGCCCACCCGGAGCAGGATATCGAACACGTGTTCGATAAGACAAGATGCCCTACGCTCAAACGGTGAGCTCAGAGCTGCCTGCCAAGGTCGAACCCCACGTCGGCGCCATCAACACCAAACTGAACTGGCTGCGCGCCGGCGTCCTCGGCGCCAACGACGGCATCGTGTCGATCGCCGGCATCGTCATCGGCGTGGCCGCCGCCGTCTCCGAACGCGGGCCCATCTTCACCGCCGGGCTGGCCGGCCTGGCCGCCGGCGCACTGTCGATGGCGATGGGCGAATACGTCTCGGTGAGCACCCAGCGCGACACCGAGCGGGCGCTGCTGGACAAAGAGCGCTGGGAGTTGGCCAACTACCCGGAGGCCGAACTCAAAGAACTCGTCGGGCTCTACGAGAAGAAGGGCCTGTCACCGCAGACAGCCCAGACGGTGGCCGAGGAACTCACCGCGCACGATGCGTTCGCCGCGCACATCGACATCGAACTCGGCATCGACCCCGACGAACTCACCAACCCGTGGCACGCCGCCTTCTCATCGGCGGTGTCGTTCACCGTGGGCGCGCTGCTGCCGCTACTGACCATCCTGCTGCTGCCCATCTCGATCCGGATTCCGGTGACCTTCGTCGCGGTGCTGATCGCGCTGGCGATCACCGGGTGGGTCAGCGCCCGACTCGGCGGGGCGAACCCGATCCGCGCCACGCAGCGGGTGGTGATCGGCGGCGCGCTGGCGATGGCCATCACGTTCGCGATCGGCCACCTGTTCGGCGGCATCGTCGCCTAGCGATGTCTGCCTAGCGGTATTCGGCAACACCGTCGTCGAGCACCACGCGGGCATCTGAGCCGTCCGGCGCGCTGGCCTCGGTGCGGTAGAGCGCTTTCCCCTCACCGACGCGCCAGATCGACGTCGTCAGCGTCTCGCCGGGGAACACCGGTGAGGAGAACCGGGCCGCCATCGCGGTGAGCCGCGCCGCCTCGCCGCCGGCGAGTTCGGAGAGCAGTGCGCGCCCGGCGAATCCATACGTGCACAACCCGTGCAGGATCGGCGTCGGGAAGCCGGCGAGCTCGCGGGCGAACCACGGATCACTGTGCAGCGGGTTGCGGTCCCCGGAGAGCCGGTAGATCAGCGCCTGGTCCTCCCGGGTGGGCAGGGCGATGCGCGCGTCGGGTTCGCGGTCGGGGAACTCCGGCGCGGCCGGCCGCTGACCGGGCTGACCGCCGAAACCGCCGTCGCCGCGGATCACCAGGGTGCTCAGTGTCTCGGCGATCACGTCGCCGCTGCCCGGATCAGTTCCCCGGGCCCGCAACATGATGATGGCGTTCTTGCCCTCGCCCTTGTCCTGGATGTCGGCCACCTCGGCCACCACCGACAGTGACCCGGCCGGCGGCAGCGGGGCGAAGAGCCGGATCTCCTGGGAACCGTGCAGCAGCTTGCCCCAGTTGAAGCTGCCGACCAACGGCGCGGCGGCGAAACCCATGCAGCAGATCACCGCGAAGGTGGGCAGCACCTGCTGCGGGACGTCGTGGGAGTTCTCCGTGGTGTAGGCCAGATCGGAGGTTCCGGCCCCGACGCCCAGCGCGTAGAGCAGGGTGTCGCGGTCGGTCCACTCGTAGAGCGTGGGTTCGGTGACGGCGCCGATAGCGGAGGGGTCGATTGCCATGTCGGGAAGCTTCTCACAGGCGAGTCGGCAAATCCTGCCCGCGCCGCCCCCGGAAAGGGCACGCTGTCACCTATGAAGAAGCGCCTCTTGACTGCACTGCTCACTGCGGTCGCTCTGGCCGCCTGCAGTTCGCCGGCCGCACAGCAGCCGACCATCACCCTGACGTTCATCCGGCATGGCGAGTCCCAGGCGAACGCCGCGGGCGTGGTGGACACCACGGTGCCCGGTCCGGCGCTGACCGCGTTGGGCCAGGAGCAGGCCGCCAAGCTCGCGGACAAATTCAAGGACGGCGGATACGACGGGGTGTACTCCTCGCAGATGCTGCGCAGTGAGCAGACCGCCGCGCCGACGGCGAAAGCCCTCGGCAAGCAGGTGACGGTGCTGCCCGGACTCAACGAGATCTCCGCCGGCTGGTTCGAAGGCGTTGAGATGAAGGACATGTCCAACACACTGCTGCTCGGTCCGCAGGGATGGCTCAAGGGCGATCGCCGGTACGGCATCCCCGGTTCGGTGAACGGCAACCAGTTCAACGGCGCGTTCACCACTGCGGTGCAGAAGATCTACGACAGTGGCGACAAGAAGCCGCTGGCCTTCTCCAGTGGCATGGCGATCATGATCTGGACGCTGCTCAACGTGACGAACGCCCGCAGCAGCCTGCTCACCGATCACCCGTTGCCCAACGCCGGGCGCGTCGTGGTGACCGGCAATCCGGACGTGGGGTGGACTCTGACCGAATGGGACGGCATCACCAACTTCGGGCCGGACGCCAACGCTGCGTGAGCTGTGACGCAACCTGGGCGATGCCGCTGCGAGTGCGGTACGCCGAATGTGACATGCAAGGGCGGGTGTTCAACGCCCATTACCTGACCTGGATCGACATGGCGCACACCGAGGCACTGCGGCAGATCGCCGGCGGATACCAGGTGCTGGTGGATCGCGGCGTGGATCTTGTGGTCGCCGGGGCCGAGTTGTCGTTCAAGGCGCCGGCCACTTTCGACGACGAGTTGATCGTCAACATCGTCATCGAACCGCCCGGACGCACCTCACTGCGCAGCCGCTATGCGATCAACCGCGGCCACGAGCTGATCGCCGAGGCGACGATGACGCATGTCTGCGTCGACGCGCGCGACTACGTCAAACAGGTGTGGCCGGCCTGGCTGCGCGAGCTGTTGCCGACTCACTCATAGAGGCCCTCGACGTACCATCGGCCCCGGCGGCAGCACAGCAGCAGCGCGCGATCGTCATCGACGAGCACCTGCGCCCGCGCCATGCGTCCACCCGACGGGTCCTCCGGTGCGCTCTCCCACCATCGCTCATCCACCGGCCACGGACCGGTCCACCACTTGAGCGTGGCGCCGTTGAGGCGGGCTGGTGCGGCGCTGAACATCCCGCGCGCGCTCACCCGGACCGGATCGCCCTGGGCGTCAAGCAGTTCCACGGGCTCGTCGGCCAGCACGGTCGGTGAGGGCTCGGGCAACTGGCCGGGCCAGGGTTGATCAGGTGCGGCGGCCGGCGTCGGTTCGTCACCGAGCGGGATCAAAGTGATCCGTTCGGCGGGGGCACGTCCGCCGCTGAGCACCGGAACCCGCACCGCGTCGGGACCCAGCAGACCCTGCACCCGGACCAGGGCACGTCGCGCCCGCATCCGGTCATCGGCGCCCAGCCCGCCCCACAGCGGCAGTTGCAACGCCTCCGCGGAGACGACTTCGACGGGGTGCAGTCGCAGCATCGTGATCGGACCGGCGGGGCCCTCTCCCTGTGCACGACGTGAAGTGAGCCAACCGTCGAGCTGCCAGCGGACCCGATCGGCGGTGGCGTCCTCGGTGAGCGGTTCGGCGCACCGCCACACCCGGGTCGCCTCCGCGCCACCGGCGGCGACGGCCACGATCGCCAGCCGGGTGCATCCGACACCGGCTGACTCCAGACTCCGGTGCAGGGCCGCGGCCAGGGTGCGCCCGGCGAACGCGGCGGCGTCGACCCGGTCGATGGGCGGGTCGCAGTCCAGCACGGCGTCCAGTTCCGGCGGCAGGTCCCGTCCGCCGGGTGGACGGCCGGGCTCTCCGGCAGCCATCCGATGTGCCACCAGCGCGTCGGATCCGAACCGTGCGGCCACCTCCGCACGCGACAACGTGGCGAACTGCCCGAAGGTCCGGACACCCAAGCGCCACAACAAATCCGCCAATTCGCCGCGTCCCTGACCGGACAGACTCGGCTCGGCGGCGAGGTGGCGGATCGACAACCCGGACAGGAACTCGGCGTCGCCGCCGGGGGGCACGATCCGGCCGGCCCGGGCGGCGAAGACCGCCGTGGCCAGTTCGTCGGCGATACCGACCTGACATTCGGCGCCGGCGGCGCCGACCGCGTCGACGATACGTTCGGCGGCGGCCTGCTCGGAGCCGAAGTAGCGCGCCGCACCGCGCACGGGCAGAACCAGCAGGCCGGGGCGCAGCACCTCGGCGCGCGGGACCACCTCGTCCACCGCGGCCGTCACACCCTCGAAGAATCGGGCGTCGCGGGACATCTCCGCGGCGACGACGTGCACCTGGGGGCAGCGCGCCTGCGCCTCGCGGCGGCGCAGACCGCGCCGCACCCCGACTGCCCGCGCGGCGGCCGAACAGGCCACCACCCGGTTGGCACAGGTGACCGCGACCGGCGCGGTGGGCGGCAACCCGGCCGCGGCCGCAGCCGCGACTGCCGGCCAGTCCATGCACCAGATCGCCAGTACGCGAGAAGTCACTGCAGTCGCACGGCGATGCGCCCCGCGCTGATACGTCCGCCGGTACCGCCGGCGGTCCCGGCGAACTCGTAGCCGCACACCCGGGCCTGGATCCGCATCGCGGCACCCTGCCAGTCACCTCCGATGACCAGCAGTGTGCAGCCGCGCTGACGGGCCCGGGCCACCAGCGCCCGCGCCCGGGTGGGCGGCACACGCCGGCCCGCCAGGCCCAGCACCACCAGGTCCATCCCGTCCATGAGCACTGCGGCGACCTCGACCGGATCGGCGCCCGGATCGGGGATCACCGCCAGCCGGCTCAGGTCGGCACCCCTCTCCGCGGCGGCCAGCA
>JAPOHV010000192.1 GCA_029979305.1 Mycobacteriaceae bacterium
ATCAGCCAGGCGCCTATCGTCCGCACGCCGCGCTCCAACCCGGCCACCTACACCGGCGTCTTCGACAAGATACGCTCGCTGTTCGCCGCCACCACCGAGGCCAAGGTCCGTGGCTATCAGCCGGGACGGTTCTCCTTCAACGTCAAAGGCGGCCGCTGCGAGGCCTGTTCGGGCGACGGCACCATCAAGATCGAGATGAATTTCCTGCCCGATGTCTACGTGCCCTGCGAGGTCTGCAACGGCGCCCGCTACAACCGCGAGACCCTCGAGGTGCACTACAAGGGCAAGACCATCTCCGAGGTCCTGGACATGTCCATCGAGGACGCCTGTGAGTTCTTCGAGCCGATCAGCAGCATCCACCGCTATCTGAAGACCCTCGTCGACGTCGTGCTCGGCTACGTGCGGCTGGGCCAGCCCGCACCGACGCTGTCCGGGGGAGAGGCGCAGCGCGTCAAGCTCGCGGCGGAGTTGCAGAAGCGCTCCACCGGCCGCACCGTCTACATCCTCGACGAACCCACCACCGGCCTGCATTTCGAGGACATCCGCAAACTGCTCAAGGTGATCAACGGCCTTGTCGACAAGGGGAATTCGGTCATCGTGATCGAGCACAACCTGGACGTCATCAAGACCTCGGACTGGATCATCGACATGGGGCCCGAAGGCGGCTCCGGCGGTGGCACGGTGGTCGCCCAGGGCACCCCGGAAGACGTCGCCGCCAGCCCGGAGAGCTACACCGGCACGTTCCTGTCGCCACTGCTCGATGCGCCGGCCCCCAAGCGGGCGCCGCGGCGCCGCAAGGCCAGCGCGTGAGGGCGAGTCCCGATCCGCTGGGTCCGGACTCGCTGACCTGGAAACTGTTCGGCGACTGGCGAGGCCTGCTGCAGGGTCCGTGGGCCGGGTCGATGCAGAACATGCATCCTCAACTCGGTGCCGCCGTCAAGGACCACTCGATCTTCTTCACCGAACGCCTGCCTCGGCTGTTCCGTTCGCTGTACCCGATCGGTGGCGTCGTCTTCGACGGCGACCGCGCGCCGCGGACCGGCGCCGAGGTGCGTGACTATCACGTCGGCATCAAGGGCGTCGACGAGCAGGGCCGGCCCTACAACGCACTGGACCCCGAGGTCTTCTACTGGGCCCACGCCACGTTCTTCATGGGCACCATCCTGACCGCGGAGCGTTTCGGTGACGGACTGACCGAGGACCAGAAGCGCCAGCTGTTCGACGAGCACGTCACGTGGTACCGCATGTACGGCATGAGCATGCGTCCGGTGCCGAAGACGTGGGGGGACTTCTGTGTCTACTGGGATCGCATGTGCCGGGAGGTGCTGGAGAACACCTGGGCGGCCCGGGCGGTGCTCGACCTGTCGACGATGCCGAAACACCCTTCCCTGCAATGGGTTCCGGACTGGCTGTGGGAACAGCAGCTCAGGGTTCTCGAGCCGCTGGTCGTGTGGCTGACGGTCGGGCTGTACGACGAGCCGGTGCGCGAACTGATGGGCTACTCCTGGTCCGGACTCGATCAGCGGCTGCACTGGCTGTTCGGGCGGTCGGTGAACCTCGCGTTCAGGTTCGTGCCGCGGCGGCGCAAGATGCATCCCCGCGCACGCGCCGGCTGGGACCGCGCAGAGGGCCGCAGCCCGGCTGATGCGCCGCTGGTGGAAACCCCGGCCCGCAACCTGCCCCCGCTCGCGGAGCGGGGCAAGAGCATGCACTATTCCCCGCCGGTGGGCTAGCGGACCGGGTCAGTCCTTCTTGTGCATCGAGGCGCGGATCTCGTCGAGCTTCTCGGTGGCCGCCTTCTGCATCTTCTCGTAACGTTCGGCCGCGCTGCGTCCCTCGGGCGTCTCCTCGGCGAGTTCGGTTGCACCCAGGGCGGTTCCGTAGCGGTTCTCGATCTTCTCCCGGACACCTTCCAGGGTCGGCACACCATCGGAGGTGTAGCCGGTGTCCGGCTCCGGAATGATCACTGCGGGCGGCGCGGCCTCGGGCTTGGCGTCTTCCGGCTTGGCGTCCTCCGGCTTGGTGATGTCAGGCTTGGCGTCCTCGGCTTTGGCGTCGTCAGGCATCCGCGCTCACCGTCCTCCGGCTGTCCGCTCGCCGCCGGCGGCGGCGATGGTCACCCCGTCGGGCTGGCCGGACGTTCCGGGCAGCCCCACGTCGGGTGCGTCGGGGGTGCCGAGCTGGGAGGCCAGCCACGGCAGAGCGGAGGCGAACGCCTTGGCGGCGAACGGCCAGTCGTGCTTGCCGGGCAGCGGGACCACCGCGCAGTCGATGTCGACGGTGCTGGCGAGCCGGCACAGCGTGCGTGCCGCTGCGGTGGGATTGCTCGCCGGGGAACGCTCCTCGGGTTCGTCCTGCAGCGCCACCCCGGATATGGCGGCCGAGTTGCCGGGTTCGGACACCGCGAACCACCCGGCCAGTCCCTGGTAGGGGCCGTGCCGCTCCATCACGGTGGCCGGGTCCCAGTCCGCCCAGGCGGCCGCGTTGCCGCCGTAGAGCCGCTCGATGGTCTGTGCTTTCGTTCCGGCGTTGGGCGCCAGGTCGCCGTCGATGTTGAGAAAGGTGCTGAACAGCTCGGGGTATTTGATCGCCAGGTTCATCGCGCAGGTCCCGCCCGACGACCAGCCGACCGCCCCCCAGCTGGCCGGGTCGTCGCTGACCCCGAAGTTGTCGACCATATAGGGCACCACGTCCTTGGTCAGGTGGTCGGCCGCGTTACCGCGCACCCCGTTGACGCATTCGGTGTCGTTGTTGAACGCGCCGCCGGAATCGGCGAACACGAACACCGGCGCGTTGCCGCCGTTCTTCGCGGCGAATTCGTCGATCGTGCTGACCGCGTTCGCCGCGCGGATCCAGTCGGCGGCGGTGTTGAACTGGCCGCCGATCATCATGACCGTGGGCAGCGCGGGCGGGGGATTGCTGGCGAAATAGGCCGGCGGCAGGTAGACCAACTCGCCGCGGTGCTTGAACTTCGACGGACCGGTGATGTCCACCGGAAGCACCTTGCCCTTGGCCGGGACAGTCTGGCTGGCAAGCATTTTGGCGACGGTGGCGTGGTCGGTCTGCCCCGGCAGCGGCCCGCCGGTCAGCTGCCCCCAGGCGGTCTGCACGGTGGGAAAGTAGCCCACCCACAGGTTGAGCATCAGTCCGGCGCTCAGCGCGGTCATCGGCACCGCCAGCAGCGACACCCCGCGCCGGCGCCACCCCGCCGAGCGCCAGCCCAGCACGGCCACGCCGATCGCCAGTCCGGTCAGCGCGATCCAGACCCACAACTGGCGCGGCGCCGGCTCCCCGGACAGCCCGTTGGAGGCGATCTGCCAGTGCGTGATCCAGACCAGAGCCAGTCCGAACGCGGCCGCGGCGGGCAGCCACCGCAGCCGCCACCGGCGGCTGCGCCACCCGATGGCGAGCACCAGCAGGACGCCGGCCAGGATCTGCACGGTCAGCGGAACCCAGCCGTGCATCAGCGAGACGTGGTCGCGGAACAAGCCGATCGGTTCCGCCAACACCGTGGCGTCGACCCTGCGGGGTGTCACGCCGACCATCGTGACCCAGCTTTCTGGAAATTTGCTGAAGGTATGCGGGCCGCGCGGCCCGCCACCTTCAGGTTACCGCGGCTTGGCCAGCGGGAACGGTAGCGTCTCGCGGATACTTCGACCGGTGATGAGCATGACCACCCGGTCGACGCCCACGCCCAGCCCGCCGGTCGGCGGCATGGCGTACTCCATCGCCTGCAGAAAGTCCTCGTCGAGTTCCATCGCCTCCGGATCGCCCCCGGCGGCGAGCATCGACTGGGCCTCGAGCCGGCGGCGCTGCTCCACCGGATCGGTCAGCTCGCTGTAGGAGGTGCCCAGTTCCACCCCCCAGGCCACCAGGTCCCACCGCTCGGCGACACCGGGACGGCTGCGGTGCGGCCTGGTCAGCGGCGACACCGAGGTGGGGAAGTCGGTGTAGAAGGTCGGGGTCTCGGTACGGTCCTCGACAAGGCGTTCGTAGAGCTCGAGCACCACCGCTCCGGCGTCCCAGTGCCGCAGGTAGGGGACCCCGGCTTCGTCGCACAGCCGGCGCAGGGTGTCCAGGTCGGTGTCGGGGTCGACGTGCCGGCCCAGCGCCTCGGAGACCGCGTCGTGGACGGTGCGGACCGGCCACTCGCCGGAGATGTCGACCGGCTCCGGGTCGCCGCCCGGGCCGGGGCGCATCATCACCGGTGCCCCGTTGGCGGCCACCGCCGCGTTCTGGATGAGCTCCCGGCAGCCGTCGATCCAGGTCCGGTAGTCGGCGTGCGCCTGGTAGGCCTCCAGCAGGGTGAACTCGGGGTTGTGGCTGAAGTCCACGCCCTCGTTGCGGAACGCCCGGCCGAGTTCGAACACGCGCTCCACGCCGCCCACGCAGAGCCGCTTGAGGTAGAGCTCCGGTGCGATGCGCAGATACAGGTCCAGGTCGTAGGCGTTGATGTGGGTGTGGAACGGCCGGGCGTTCGCTCCGCCGTGGATCTGCTGCAGGATCGGCGTCTCGACCTCGACGAACCCCTTGGCGAACAGCGTCTCCCGGATCGAGCGCAGGATGTCGCTGCGGGCGCGGATCAGATCGCGCGCCACCGGGTTGACCACCAGGTCCACCGAGCGGGCCCGTACCCGCGCTTCGGGGTCGGTCAGGCCCTTCCACTTGTCGGGCAGCGGCCGCAGGCACTTGCCCAGCAGCCGCCAGCGGTTCACCAGCACCGAGCG
>JAPOHV010000188.1 GCA_029979305.1 Mycobacteriaceae bacterium
CGGGGGCACGGGCAGCGGGATGGTGATACCCGGCAGCACCTCGATGCCCGGTGGTGGCGGCGGCGCCGGGGCGCGGGAGGGCTGCGGCTGGGCCACCGGCGGCGGAGGCGGCGGGGCCGGCACGCCGGCGTAGCCGCCCACCTCGGCCGGGCTGGGGAACGACTCGAAGTCGGTGCCCCGCAACGCACCGTCCATGGTGGCCTTCCAGATGTCGGCGGGGATCCCCGCGCCGTACACCGGTCCGCCCCAACTGTTGACCAGCGGGACATCGCCCTTGACGGTGCCCACCCACACCGCCGTCGACAGCTGCGGGGTGTAGCCGACGAACCAGGCGTCGCGGTTGGCCCCGGTGTCACCGAGCTGGTGGGTGCCGGTCTTGCCGGCCGCCGGGCGCCCGCCGGCCAGCGTGTGGCCGTTGGACCAGCCCGGGATCGGCTGCATCGCCGCGGTCACGTTGTCGGCCACCGCGGCCTCGATGCGGCGCTCGCCGGTGTTCTCCTCGGCGGCGGCGTCGAACAGCACCGTGCCCTCGGCGTTGACCACCTTGGCCACGAAGTGCGGCCGGTGGTAGACCCCCGAGTCGGCCAGCGTCGCGTACGCCGACGCCATGTCGATCACCCGGGTCTCGTACTTGCCCAGCACTACACCCGGCGCCGGCGGACCGCCCAGACCGTCCTCGGACAGCGTGTGGTCGACACCGGGGAAGCTCTGCGGGATGCCCGCGCGATGGGCGGCGTCGGCCACGTCGGCCGGGCCGTTCTTCAGTTTCAGCATCAGCCGGTAGTAGCTGGTGTTCAGCGACTGCTTGAGCGCCTCGGCGATGTTGCAGGTGCCGCAGCTCTCGCCCTCGGAGTTGTTGATGGTCAGCTTCTCGTCCACCTTGTAGGGCGAGCTGTCCACCTGATAGCCCAGGCCCATGCCCTGTTCCAGTGCGGCCACCAGGGCGAAGACCTTGAACGACGAGCCGGTCGGCAGGCCGGCCTGGGCGAAGTCGAATCCCGCCGCGTCGGTTCCGCCGAAGTAGGCCTTCACCCCGCCGGTGCGCGGGTCGATGGAGACCACCGCGGTGCGCATCTCGGGCATCTGCCCGTCCAGGTAGTTCGCCGCAGCATCGACGGCGGCCTTCTGCGCCTGCGAGTCGATGGTCGTGGTGATCTGCAGGCCCTGCGTGTTGAGGGTCTGCTGGTCGATGTTGAACAGGTCCAGCAGTTCCTTGGTGACCTGCCGCTCGATCAGGCCGTTGGGCCCGGTGGTCAGGTTCGCCGTCGTGGCCAGATCACGCGAGACGGTCTGCGGGAACACCTGCTGCGCGCGTTCTTCTTTCGACAGCGCGCCGATGGTCACCATGCCGTCGAGCACCCAGTTCCACCGCGCCGTCGCGCCCTCGAGGTCGAGCGCCGGATCCAGCGTCGAGGGCCGTTGGATCAGCGCGGCCAGCAGAGCGCCCTCGGAGACGGTGAGTTGGTCGACCGGCTTGTCGAAGTAGGCCTTCGACGCCGCCGATATCCCGTAGGCACTGCGGCCGAAGTAGATGATGTTCAGATAGGCCTGCAGCACTTCGTCTTTGGACCACTCGCGGCTCATCTTGGTGGAGATCACCAGTTCCTTGGCCTTACGGATCAGGCCGCCGATACCGGTGCGCTGGTCGCCGACGAGGGCGTTCTTGACGTACTGCT
Source organism: Mycobacteriaceae bacterium (assembly GCA_029979305.1). Lineage (GTDB taxonomy): Bacteria > Actinomycetota > Actinomycetes > Mycobacteriales > Mycobacteriaceae > Mycobacterium. Next base: position 1,677 of record JAPOHV010000188.1, read on the forward strand.
GGGTGATCGTCGAGCCGCCCTGGATCTCGTTGCCGAAGAGGTTGTTGTGCAGCGCGCGGGCGAACCCGGTGATCGAGAACCCGGGATTGCTGTAGAAGTCCCGGTCCTCGGCGGCCATCACCGCGTTACGGACGTGGATGGGGACCTGGTTGATGTCGACGTCGACCCGGTTGCCCTCCGGCGGAACGATTTTCGCCAGCTCAGCTCCGTCGCTGGCATAAATGGTGGACACCTGGTTGGTGCGGATGTCACCCGGCTTGGGGACGTCGACGATCAAGTAGGCCAGGCCGAAGGTCAGGATCGGCAGCACGATGAACACCGCTGCGGCGGCGGCCAGCCAACGGCGCACCCCCCAGTCGGAGAAGAACCAGCGACGGCCGGCGGGCTCGTCGCCCTTGTCGGCGCGATCGGGTCCGGCCGGCGGGCGCGACGGCGGCGGGGGCGCTGCCGGCTTGGGTGCGCCGTCGAGTGCTGCTTTGACTTCATCGATGGGGTCACGCAGGTCCGACAGCGTCGGGCCGGCCGCCGTCACCGGCGCCATGATGGTGGTCACCCGGTCGTCGGGCGGCACCTGACGTCGCACTCCGCCCGATTCGCTTGCGGCGGCGGTGAATTCGCGGCCCTCGGCACGATGGCGGGCGCCGCCGGAAGGTCTCGGCCCGGCGGTGGGGGACCCGTCCTGGAACTCGTCGTTATTCACTGGCCGTGCGCGCACCTGACCGGCGCGCCGTCCGGGTGCCGGGCGCGCCCTTGGCGGGACGCGGCGCGCCGAGCACGTACGACTTGACCAGATGGTTCCAGCTGCAGGTCCGGCACACCTCCACGACATGTACCGCGAACTCGGTGAACCTCGTCGCCAGCAGGACCAGTTCCTCGGCGGTGCGTGCCGACCCGGAGACCGCGCCCAGATGGTCGCCGAACACCCACGACACCAGCGTGAGTTGCTCCTTGCGACAGATGGGGCACATCACCGAGGAGGGCTTGCCGTGGAACTTCGCGGCCCGCAACAGGTAGGGATTGGCGTCGCACACCTCGGTCACTCCCGTGCGACCCGAGTACACCTCGGCCAGCAGCGACCGCCGCCGCAGGGCGTAGTCCACCACCTGTCGCTGCAATCGCACGGAGACCAGAGTACGTCGGAGGTGTTTCCGCCGATACGCGACCGACCGCAAACTTCTAGGATCATCGACGTGGCGATCGGTCAGACGGCGAGTACCCGGGCCAAGGACAGCGACCGAACCGCCACCTGCCAGATCCTCGACACCGCGCTGGCCGAGGGCCAGCTGTCGATGGCCGAGCATGCGGAGCGGATCAAGACCGCGACCAGCGCCTCCACGCTGGGCGAACTCCGATCCCTGGTGGACGACCTGCAGACCAGCAATGCCCCGACGGCTCTCCCGACGCTGCGCACGCCGGTACTCGGCGCCACCCGGGGCGCCTGGGTGCTGCGGCTGGCCACCGCCGCGGTGCTGGTGCTGCTCGGCATCGGAATCGGCTGGGGCCTGTACGGGAGCACCAGCTCCCCGTTGATCCGGCCGGCGGACCCCGGGGCCCGACCCGACGGCGTCGCGCCGGTGGTGCTCACCCCGCCCCGGCAGTTGCACTCCCTGGGCGGTCTGAACGGCCTGCTGGAGCAGACCCGCAAGAAGTTCGGCGACACCAACGGCTACCGGATGGTCATATACCCCGACTACGCCGTGCTGGACCGGCCCGACCCCGGCAACGACCGCCGGGTGCTGAGCTACACCTACCGCGCCGGCTGGGATGACCCGTCCGCCGGCCCGAAGAGCGGCGACGCCGTCGTCGTCGACCTCGGCGCCTTCGACGCCACGGCGATCGTCGGGGTGCTGCGCGGCGCGCCGGAGACGCTCAACATCAACCCCGCCGACGTCAAGAGCAGCTATCTGGTTCTCGACCCGGGCCGCGACCCCACCAACCCGGGCGGGCTGGAGATCTCGGTCTACGTCTCCAGCGATTTCGGCAGCGGCTACATCGCGCTCAACCCCGACGGCACCGTCAAGCGCATCAACTACCCCTAAACCCTCCCCCGCCCCCTCCGCCCCGTCCCCCCGCATCGCCCGTCCCCCCGCGTCGACTGTGCGCTCAGGGCGGCGAAACGCCGGAACCGCCCTCACCGCACAGTCACCGGGGCGGGCACCTCTCAGAGCAGGCAATTTGGCGCCGTATATATCGGCTCGATACTATTGCGATACGTCTCGCCCCGCCCTAACGGGGCAAACCATGGAGGTCTCGATGCTGGAGCTGGCCGTTCTGGGTCTTCTCCTCGAGTCCCCCATGCACGGTTACGAGCTGCGCAAGCGGCTGACCGGCCTCCTCGGGGCGTTCCGCGCCTTCTCCTACGGCTCGCTGTACCCGGCGTTGCGCCGGATGCAGGCCGACGGGCTGATCGCCGAGGACGCCGCCCCCGAGGGCACCACCGTGCTGCGCCGGGCGCGCCGCGTCTACCAACTCACCGACAAGGGCCGGCAGCGGTTCGCCGAACTCGTCGCCGACACCGGCCCGCAGAACTACACCGACGACGGCTTCGGGGTTCACCTCGCGTTCTTCAACCGCACTCCGGCTGAAGCCCGCATGCGGATCCTGGAAGGCCGCCGGCGCCAGGTCGAGGAGCGCCGCGAAGGCCTGCGTGAGGCCGTCGCCCGGGCCAGCAGCTCGTTCGACCGATACACCCGACAACTGCATCAGCTGGGCCTGGAGTCCAGCGAGCGGGAAGTCACCTGGCTCAACGATCTGATCGCCGCGGAACGGGTCGCCCAGGCCCGCTCCGACCAGGGCCGCGTCCAAAGCTGAAAGCAACCCCAGAAGTAGAAGTACGAGAAAGGTAAACGCCCATGACTGAGCACACGGCGTCGAATCCGACCGGTTCGACTGAGGTGCGCGTCGCGATTGTCGGCGTCGGCAACTGCGCGTCCTCGCTGGTTCAGGGCGTTCAGTACTACACCGACGCCGACCCGAACGCGAACGTCCCCGGCCTGATGCACGTCACCTTCGGCCAGTACCACGTCCGCGACGTCAAGTTCGTCGCCGCGTTCGACGTGGACGCCAAGAAGGTCGGCTTCGACCTCTCCGAGGCGATCTTCGCCTCCGAGAACAACCCCATCAAGACCGCCGACGTGCCGCCCACCAACGTGGTGGTGCAGCGCGGCCCGA
>JAPOHV010000009.1 GCA_029979305.1 Mycobacteriaceae bacterium
AACCACCAGTTGACGTCACGCATCAGCGTGCTCCGATCTCACGCGAGCCCGCGGGGAGGGCCGCGATGGCCTCTTCCCGGCTGGTCCGGGGGATGGTCGCCGTCGCAACCACCCACGCGACCGCGGAGCCGGCCAGGAAAGCCAGCAGATACCACAACCACTGCGTTACGAAACCCATCTCGATACTCCTAGTTGACCGTGATCTCGGTGCGACGGTTCTGCGCCCGCCCCGCCTCGGTGTCATTGCCGGCGATCGGCTCCGAGGATCCAGCGCCCTTGACCGTGAACGTGTCCGCCGGGATGCCCTGCGACACCAGGTAAGCGGTGACCGACTTGGCGCGGGCCTCGCTGAGCGGGCCGTTGACGGCATCGGTGCCGGTGTTGTCGGTGTGCCCGATCACCGTGAGCCTGGCCTCCGGGCACGCCTTGATGGCCGGGACCACATTCGACAGTTGCGCCACGCCGTCCGCACTCAGCTGGTCGCTGCCGGTCTGGAACTTCAGCGGCACGGCGAGATCGGCACTGATCGTGCTCTGCAGGTTGTCGCATGACACGGCGGCGCCGGCGATCGTGATGTCGTTGATCACCGTGACGTTCGGCCAGCCGGCCTTCGCAGCCGCCTCGACCGCCGCCCTGATCTCCTCCGATGGAGCGGTTCCGCTCAGCGTCAGGGTGTCGCCCTGAACGGTGAACTGGAAGTCGCGGACGTCGGCGGCCGCCTTGAACAGCGCCGTCAACCCGTCGAAGCCGGGAGCCGAGGCACCGGCCGCGATATCCACCTTGTCGATCAGATTGACGCCGGACCCCAGCGCGGCCCTCAGCACGGCCAGCAACTTGTCCTTCACCGCCAGATCCGGGAGCAGCCCGGACAGGGTGAAGTCGTTGCCGTTGCGCAGGATCGACAGCGGCGAGAAGTTCAGCGCCGGCGCCGACACGCCCTCGGAAACACTGGGCACGTTGACATCTACCTTGGGCTTGATCGCTCCCCAGCCCAGCCACCCGAACAGCAACGGGATCAGCAGCAGGCTCAGCAGCCACCCCACCCCGGGCGAACGACGGTAGAACCGAGACTCGGTACGCCACTCGGTTGCCGTCGCGCCCGCCCGCGCTTCGCCCGAACCCGTCATCTGGCTCTCTCCTCGCCATGCCGCGTCGATAAAACGAACGCCGACGAATTTACACCGCAGTGTTTGCCGTGTGTGCCGGACCGGGATCCGCGGCAACCGGCGGGACTCAGGAGGTCGCGAGAAGGTCGATGACGAAGATCAGGGTTTTACCGGAAAGACGGTGTCCGCCACCGGCGGGCCCGTAAGCCTGCTCGGGCGGGATGATCAGTTGCCGGCGCCCGCCCACCCGCATGCCGGGAATGCCGTCCTGCCATCCCTGGATCAGACCGCGCAGCGGAAACGAGATGGACTCACCGCGGTTCCAGGAGCTGTCGAACTCCTCACCGGTGTCGTATTCCACGCCGAGGTAGTGGACGTCGACCACCGCTCCCGGGGCGGCTTCGGCGCCGTCGCCGACGATGAGGTCTTTGATCACCAACTCGGTGGGGGCTGGTCCGTCGGGAAAGTCGATCTCAGGTTTGGCCGTCACCGCCCCCACGGTAGCGGTCTTTCTAAGCTTGGGGGCATGGTCACCGTCGACGCCGTCGTCGTGGGCGGTGGGCACAACGGGTTGGTGGCGGCCGGATACCTGGCACGGGCCGGCCTGCGGGTCCGGCTGCTGGAGCGGCTCGACGATGTGGGCGGTGCCGCGGTGTCGGCGTTCGCCTTCGACGGGGTGGACGCGCGGCTGTCCCGGTACGCCTACCTGGTCAGCCTGTTGCCGCCGCGAATCCTCGATGATCTCGGTGCCCCGGTGCGCCTGCGGCGGCGCGCCTACGCGTCCTACACGCCGGATCCGGCCGACGGCGGACGCAGCGGTCTGCTGATCGGACCGCACTCGACGTTCGACGCGGTGCGAGCCGGCGGGGACGAGGCGGCTTTCGGGGAGTTCTACCGCCGCTGCCGGACGCTCACCGAACCGCTGTGGCCGACGCTGCTGCAACCGTTGGTCCACGCCCAGCAGGCCCGGCGGCATGTCGAGCGACATGGCGGGCCGGATGCGGCGGCGGCATGGGAGGCGCTCATCGAGCGCCCGCTGGGGCAGGCGATCACCGACGCCGTCAGCAGCGATCTGGTCCGGGGTGTGATGGCCACCGATGCGCTGATCGGAACCTTCGCCCGCCTCAACGACGCGTCGCTGCGGCAGAACGTGTGCTTCCTCTATCACCTTCTGGGCGGGGGCACCGGGATGTGGGACGTGCCGGTCGGCGGCATGGGGGCGGTGACAGCGGCACTGGCAGCGGCCGCGATCTCGCACGGCGCCGAGATCCTCACCGGCGCAGAGGTTTTGGCCGTCACACCCGACGGCGAGGTGCGTTACCGCCGCGGAGACGAGGAGAAGGCGGTACGGGGCCGTCTCGTCCTGGCCAACGTGACACCTGCCGTGCTGGCCGGCCTGCTGGGTGAGCCGGCACCGGATCTCGCGGACGGCTGCCAGGTCAAGGTGAACCTGATGCTGCGGCGGCTGCCGCGGTTGCGCGACGACTCCGTGACACCCCAGCAGGCTTTCGGCGGCACCTTCCACATCAACGAGACCTTCTCACAACTGGACACCGCGTACACCGTCGCCGCGGCTGGCGATATCCCCACACCGATTCCGTGTGAGATCTACTGCCACTCCCTGACCGACCCCAGCATCCTGTCGGCCGGTCTGCGTGAGTCGGGTGCGGCGACCCTCACCGTGTTCGGTCTGCACGTCCCCCACCGCATACAGGCGTCGGATCCCGAACGGATGCGCGGCCGTCTCACCCAGGCGGTGCTGGCGTCACTCAATTCCGTCCTCGCCGAGCCCATCGAGGACGTCGTGATGGCCGACGCGCACGGCCGTGCGTGTATCGAGACGAAGACGACCGTCGACCTGCACGATGCTTTGGGGCTGACCGCGGGCAACATCTTCCACGGTGACCTGGCGTGGCCGTTCGCCGATGACGACGACCCGTTGGACACCCCGGCGCGCCAGTGGGGTGTGGCCACCCATCACGAGCGAATCCTGCTGTGCGGGTCGGGATCGCGCCGCGGCGGCGCGGTGTCGGGCATCGGCGGTCACAACGCTGCCGTGGCAGCGCGGACTATCCTGGCGGACTCTCGCGGCTGACTAACGGCCTTCGAGTGCGGCGTAGTCGCGTTCGCCGTATCCGGTGTAGATCTGGCGCGGGCGGCCGATCTTGGTTGGCTCCTCGTGCATCTCCCGCCAGTGCGCGATCCAGCCGGGAAGCCGGCCGAGGGCGAACAGCACGGTGAACATCCGGGTAGGAAAGCCCATCGCCCGGTAGATCACGCCGGTGTAGAAGTCGACGTTGGGGTACAGCTTGCGCTCGATGAAGTAGTCGTCGGTCAGGGCGACCTCTTCCAGCGACTTCGCGATGTCGAGAAGGGCGTCATCACCGCCGAGCTTGCCCAGGATCTTGTCGGCCTGCTCCTTGACGATGCTCGCACGCGGGTCGTAGTTCTTGTACACCCGGTGGCCGAAGCCCATCAGCTTCACGCCGTCCTCGCGGTTCTTGACCTTGCGGACGAACTCGCTGACGTCCCCGCCGTCCAGCCGGATCTTCTCCAGCATCTCCAGCACCGACTGGTTGGCGCCGCCGTGCAGCGGACCCCACAGCGCGTTGATGCCGCCGGAGATCGAGGTGAACAGGTTGGCCTGCGACGAGCCGACCAGCCGCACCGTTGAAGTCGAGCAGTTCTGTTCATGGTCGGCATGCAGGATCAGCAGCATGTCCAGCGCACGCACGATCTCAGGGTCGGGCGAATACGGCTCCGCGGGCAGGCCGAACGTCATCCGTAGGAAGTTCTCCACCAGAGTGAGTGAATTGTCCGGGTAAAGGAATGGTTGGCCCACCGACTTCTTGTAGGAGTAGGCGGCGATCGTGGGCAACTTGGCCAGCAGGCGGATCGTCGACAACTCCACCTGGTTGTGATCCAGCGGGTCCAGCGAGTCCTGGTAGTAGGCGCTCAAAGCGTTGACCGCGCTGGACAGCACCGGCATGGGGTGGGCGTTGCGCGGGAAACCGTCGAAGAACCGCTTGAGATCCTCGTGCAGCAGGGTGTGGCGCTGGATCTGGGTGGTGAACTCCTCGAGCTGCGCCGCGGTCGGCAGCTCGCCGTAGATCAGCAGGTAGCTCACCTCGATGAAGGTGGACTTGTCCGCCAGCTGGTCGATCGGGTAGCCCCGGTAGCGCAGGATCCCGGCGTCGCCGTCGATGTAGGTGATGGCGCTCTTGGTCGACGCGGTGTTGACAAAGCCCTGGTCGAAGGTGGTGTAACCGGTCTTGGCCAGCAGCGGGCCCAGAGCGATGCCGTCGGAACCCTCAGTCGCGCGGACGATCTCCAGGTCGATCTCCCCGCCGGGATACCGAAGGGAGGCGGTGTCGTCGGTTGCGGCCACATCAACCCCTTACTTGCCTGTTCGACGGCGCCGGGCCGGGCCATCGTGAGGTCACGCTACTGCGCGTTCTAGGTGAACGTAGTCGCTATGGTCCGGGCTCGCCCGCTGGGGTCTGGTCGTGGGCCCGCCAGGGCCGCCAGAGCCGGGTGAAGAGGGCGTAGGTCTGCTCGATCCGGTCGGCGACGGCGCGCGGGTCGCTCGCGTCACTGCCGGGCGTCCCCAGCGCGGTCGCCATCAGCACCGCCCAGGTGTCGAAAACGATGCGCACGGCCGGATCGGTCACCGGGACCCCCATCCTGCCGGCGATGGCCTCCACCACCGCGTGGGTCGAGCCGTCCGGGCGGTAGGTGAACGATGCCAGGCTCAGCATCGGCGTGCTGTTGACGATGCTCAGGAAGCCGTTGATCCGGTCGAAGGACATCGCGCCGGTCTGACCGCGCTCGGCCGTCCGGAAAACCTCGGTGTGAGCGCGGACCAGCGCCTCGTGTTCGGTGATATCGGTGGGCTGGCGGGCCAGCGCCTCGGCGACATACTCGGAGGTCTCCTCCATCAACGCACCGATGACGGCTTCCTTGTTGGGGAAGTAGCGGCTGAACGTGCGCGGTGAAACATCGGCCGCTGCGGCGATCTGATCGACGGTGGTTCGTTCGTACCCCTGTTCGGCGCACAGCCGTCCGGCGACGTCCACCAGCGTCGCCCGGGTGCGCTGCTTCTTCCGTTCCCGCAGCCCGAGGGCCGCATCATCGGCGCGTTGAGCCACGCTTCCGATCGTAAGCGTGCCCGCGGGGGCTCATCGGGCCCTTGGGTGAGGACGTCCCGGGACCGCTCTGTGACTACCGTCACACCAGTTCAAACAGACGGTCGGTATCGGACGAACGCCGGGGCGAACGCCGCCGCGAGCAGCACCCCGACCACCACCAGCACGCCACCGCCGGTGGCCGCGACGGTCGTGCCGACGACGGCGGCGGCCGCGCCGTGCACAGCGTCGGCCAACCGCGGCCCGCCCCCGACCACGACGATGAACACGCCCTGCAACCGGCCGCGCAGATCGTCGGAGGCCGCCTCCTGCAGGATCGTGGACCGGAACGCCGCCGAGACCATGTCGGCCGCGCCGCCCAGTGCCAGGAAACCCAGTGCGACCCACAACATCGCGCCCGCCCGCCCGCCGGCCATCGCCGAGGCCGTCCCGAAACCGGCGATCGCCAACACCCACACCACGATCGCCGCCACCACCGCCAGACCCTGCCGGCGGATCCTGGGTAGCCACCCGGAGAACACCCCGCCGAACACCGCACCGGCCGAGATCGCGGCCGCCAGCAGCGCCATCGTGGTGCCGCCCTCCAGTGGCCCGCCGAAGTTCTCGTGCGCCATCTGCGGGAACAGCGCCTTCGGCATGCCGAACACCATCGCGATGATGTCGACGACGAACGACATCAGCACCACGGTGTTGCCGGCCAGATAACGGAAACCCTCCATCACAGCGCCCAGACCCCACCGCGAATTGACCGCAGCAGCAACCGATTCGATCACGGGCATCGGGGTCAGCCGGATCGTCGCCCAGATCGGCGCGCTACAGGTGACGGCGTCGATCAGGTAGAGCGTGGACAGGTCGACCAATCGCAGCAGCACACCGGCCAGCAGCGGGCCCACGATGGCGCCGAACTGCTGCACCGTCATGATCAGCGAGTTGGCGGCCGGCAACTGCTCGATCGGCAACATGCGCGGGATGGCCGCTCCGCGGGTGGGCCAGTTGACCGCATAGAACCCCTGCTGCACCGCGAGCAGCACCAGCACCACCCAGACGTTATCCAGCGCCATCGCGGCCTGGACCCACAGCAGTATCGAGGCGACGGCCAGGCCGCAGGAGGTGATGATCAGCAGCGTCCGGCGGTCCATCGCGTCGGCCCAGGCTCCGCCGAGCAGACCGAAAACGACCAGTGGCACCAGCGCGAACAACCCGGCCAGTCCCACATAGGCCGAACTGCGGGTCAGCGCGTAGACCTGAACCGGCACGGCGAACACCGTCAGGTTTCCGCCGATGACCGTGACGATGCCGGCCAGCCACAGCCGGCGGAAGTCCGGCGTGCGCAGCGGGGTTATGTCGGCGAACAGCGCTGCCAAGGTTTACGGCTGGAGTCGTTCGATACGGTCGCCGGTGACCCGAATCCTGTTGTGTATCCGGTTCTCCCGGCCCTGCCAGAACTCGATGACTTCCGGAGCGATCCGGTAGCCGCCCCAGTGCGGCGGCACCGGAACGTGTTCGGAGCCGGCGAAGCGCGCGGTGACCGCGTCCAGTTGCGCCATCAGTTCCGCTCTCGATCCGATCGGGCGGGACTGCGACGACGCCCAGGCCCCCAGTTGCGAACCGCGCGGCCGGCGCGCCCAGTACTCGGCGGTCTCCGCCGGGCTGACCTTGCTGACCGAACCGCGGACATGCACCTGCCGTCCCAGCGCGTACCAGGGGAACGTCACCGACGCGTACGGCGTCGCCGACAGGTCGGCGCCCTTCGCGGAGTCGTAGTTGGTGTAGAAGGTCACCCCGTCGGCGTCGACGCTCTTGCAGAGCACCGTCCGGGTGACCGGGCGTCCGGCCTCGACAGTGGCCAGCACCATCGCGTTCGGCTCGGCCACCCCCGCCTGCTCGGCCTCCTCGATCCAGCTGTGCACCAACGCAACCCAGCCTCCGGCCAGCCAGTCGGCGTCGAGGTCGCCGCTGCCGTCCTTCTCCACCGATCCGTACTCCACCCGCATGGCCGCCAGCCGGTGGGCGGGGGCGGGGCGATCTCCATCAGCCACGGCCTCACGGTACGCCGCGGGACGGCAGGAGACGAGGTGGGAGAATCCGACCATGACCGCACTGCCCGACGACTTCGTTCCGGGACTGGAGGGCGTCGTCGCCTTCACCACCGAGATCGCCGAACCGGACCGCGACGGCGGCGCGCTGCGCTACCGCGGCGTCGATATCGAGGATCTGGTGGACAGGCGGGTCACCTTCGGCGACGTCTGGGCATTACTGGTGGACGGGCGGTTCGGCGACGGCCTGGCGCCCGCCGAGCCGTTCCCGCTGCCGATCCACACCGGCGACGTCCGGGTCGACGTCCAGGCCGGGCTGGCCATGCTGGCCCCCATCTGGGGGTACCGGCCGCTGCTGGACATCGACGACGAGACCGCGCGTGAGCAACTGGCCCGGGCCTCGGTGATGGCGCTGTCCTATGTCGCGCAGTCCGCTCGCGGCATCACCCAACCGGCCGTCCCACAGCGCGTCATCGACCAATGCTCCACCATCACAGAACGTTTCATGACCCGGTGGCACGGCGATCCCGACCCGCGCTTTGTCGAGGCGATCGACGCCTACTGGGTGTCGGCCGCCGAGCACGGCATGAACGCCTCGACGTTCACCGCCCGGGTGATCGCCTCCACCGGCGCCGACGTCGCCGCCGCGCTGTCCGGTGCGGTCGGTGCGATGAGCGGGCCGCTGCACGGCGGCGCACCGGCGCGGGTGATCCCGATGATCCAACAGGTCGAGCAGACCGGCGACGCCGCAGCGGTGGTCCGCGGGATCCTCGACGGCCACGGCAAGCTGATGGGGTTCGGCCACCGGGTGTACCGCGCCGAGGATCCGCGGGCGAGGGTGCTGCGGGCCACCGCCCAGCGTCTCGGCGTGCCGCGCTATGAGGTGGCGGCCGCTCTGGAGCAGGCAGCTCTGGCCCAGTTGCGCGAGCGTCGGCCCGACCGGGCCATCGAGACAAATGTGGAGTTCTGGGCGGCGGTGATTCTGGACTTCGCCGAGGTCCCGCCCGCGATGATGCCGGCGATGTTCACCTGCGGCCGCACCGCGGGCTGGTGCGCCCACATCCTGGAACAGAAGCGGCTGGGCAAACTCATCCGGCCCTCGGCGGTCTACGTCGGGCCGGCCCCTCGCCCCGCCGACACGGTGCCGGGCTGGAACGAGATATCCCACACCTAGCCGCGAACGGACGACCGGAAACGCCGCTTCGCCGGTGCCGGACGGGCCGCGGCGAGCATCTCCGCCACAGCGGTGAACTTCACCCTCGGCCGCCCCGATTCGCGGCCGCGGGCCGATTCTGCAGTGTCGATGGCCCGCCACCCGGCGGCGTCCACCAACTGAGGTGCGCGGTCTCGCACCAGTTTCGGCAGCGCGGCCGGTCGCGCGACCGGATGGTCGAGCGCTCCGGCGTTGAAGTCGTCGACGAGGGCGGCGACGGTCTGCATCGAGCAGGACTTGTTCGTTCCGATGAAGCCGGTGGGTCCACGCTTGATCCAGCCCGCGACGTAAGCACCGGTGACGGGATCGCCGGTCACGGGGTCGACGACCCGCCCGTCGCGGTTGGGTACGACGGCGGCCGCCTCGTCGAACGGCAGGCCGGGGACCGGCGCCCCGCAATAGCCGATCGCGCTGAGCACCAGCCCGGCGGGCACGGTCACTCCGCCCGATCCAGCCCGGCTGAACTCGACGGCCCGCGTCCTGTCACCGCCCAGCACCCGCTGCGGAGTCATCCTGTAGGCCAGCCTGATTCGCCGCCCGCCGGTCTCCACGGCGGCATCGGGCAGTCCCGCCAGAATCTCCAGCTTGGCCCTGATACCGGGATCGGCGGCGGTCTCCAGTTCGGCGAGCACCAGGGCATGGTCGTCGGCGTCGAGCACCACCTCGGAAGTCGCGGTCAGACCGATCAGTTCCGGCAGCGTGAATGCGGAGTCGGCCGGGCCGCGACGGGCCGCCACCACCACCTCCCGCACCGCCGAGTCCCGCAGCACCGTCAGCGCGGTGTCCGAGATATCTGTTGCGGCAAGGAGTTCCGGGTCGATGGTGAGCAGCCGGGCCACGTCGAGGGCGACATTGCCGTTGCCGATGATCACCGCCCGCTCGTGGCCGAGTCCGATGGCGCGGTCGGCGAAACCGGGATGGCCGTTGATCCACGCGATGACGTCGGTGGCGCTGCCGGTGCCCGGCGTACCCATGCCGTCGATGTCGAGGCGGCGGTCACCGGGGGCCCCGACCGCGTAGATCACGGCGTGGTGGTGGGCCAGCAGGTCGGTGTGTGAAAGATGTTTGCCCACTTCGACGTTGAGGTAGTAGGTGAAGCGGCGGGAGCTGCTGATCCGGTCGAAGAGCCGGGTGATCGACTTGGTGCTCTGGTGGTCGGGAGCCACCCCGGCCCGCACGAGTCCGTAGGGCGTCGGGAGTTTGTCGAAGACGTTGACCCGCACTCCGGCCTGGGTGAGAAGTTCGTCGGCGGCGTACATCCCGGCCGGCCCGGAGCCGACGATCGCCACCGTCAGGCCGCGGCCGCGCACCCGGGGAGCCGGCAGCACCGGTGCCAGTTTGGAGGTGGGCGGCGGCTTCACCCCGGCGGGCCGCGGCGGGTAGTGGGCGGCGTTCACGGCGGCGAAAGGCAGTTGGCCGGCGGTCAGCCGACTGTCGGGCCGGATCGCGCCGACCGGGCAGGCGCTCACGCACGCTCCGCAGTCCACGCAGGCCACCGGGTCGATGTAGAGCATCTCGGCGGCGGCGAACCCCGGTTCGTCCGGGCTGGGGTGGATGCAGTTCACCGGGCAGGAATAGACGCACGAACCGTCCCCGCAACAGGGCTGGGTGATGACGTGGGGCATCAGGCCGGTGCTTCGGCGCCGGCGTCAGGCCGCGCTGGTCAGATGCCGGCGCTGCGGTTCGCTGCGGAACCGGCTGGGTGGGCCGTCGATCTTGCACATCCGCCACACCAGCTTGGCGAGCGGGTTCATCAGCCCGGTGTCGTAGCAGAGCATTCGTACGTCACCGAACATGTCCCGCAACCACTTCCGCGACGCCGGCGACCCGAAGAACAACTCCCGGCGAATCTCCATCGGGATGCCGTGCTCGCGGAAGAAACTGCGCGGCGGCACCACGATGGCCTGGCACAGGATCCGCATGATCAAAGGCACGTTCACCGAGAGCAGCAGCCGCTCGCGGCGGTTGAGCCGCGGCAGGCGCTTGCGCAGATACTCGTGGGCGAAGGAAATGTGCCGGGCCTCCTCGGCCACGTGGATCGCCATCACCTTCTCCATGATCGGGTGAAGGTCCCTGCCCTCGCGCAGCACGTCCTTCTGGGTGTGGTCGATGGGCTCCTCGCCGGCGAGCACCCCGAAGAAAAACGGGATCGGCAGCGGGCCGGGCACCAACGGGATGAGCGGTGAGACCCAGCGCAGCAGTCGCGGCATCCCGGGCACATCGACGCCGATGCGATTGACCATCTCCTGGAACATCAGCGTGTGATTGCCCTCTTCGATCGCCTCATGCACGCAGTAGCGGTATTCCGGCGAGCCGTTGGGCACCCAGAACGCGTAGTTCATCAGCCCGCGGATCAGGATCGACTCGAACTGCAGACCCACCTTGGCGATATTGGCCTGCCGCCACTGGCCGATGGCGATCCGCGCGGCCACCGGCTGCGCCCGGTACCAGGAATGCCGGCCCAGCGGGTCGGTCTCGGGCAGGATCCAGCGCTCGTCGTCGGCGGTGACGGCAAACTCCGGGGAGTCCCAGTCGATATCGGTGTAGGGGTTGAAGTGCCGCCTCACCGACCCCTCGGACAAGGTCTGCAGCATGTCGACGTACGGGGCGTCGTCGCGCACCTCCATGTTGCGGCGCCAGCGTCTGACCATCTTGGTTCTCGCCATGACAAGCCTCCCGCGTGGTTTACATAGGGGTGGGTTTTGTACAGTCGATGTGTTAGACGGTACCGCAGGTATCGCATAGGTGTCCATAGCTCTCGCCGGTCCGTGATCACCTCGATTTCAGGTCATGACCACCTGCTCCCTAGGCTTAGGCCCATGGCCGATCCCGCCCAGCTCACGATCCCCGCTGACCTCAAGCCCGCCGACGGACGCTTCGGCTGCGGCCCTTCCAAGGTGCGTCCCGAGCAGTTGTCGGCGCTGACCACCACCGCCGCCGGCCTGTTCGGCACTTCGCACCGTCAGGCACCGGTGAAGAATCTGGTCGGCCGGGTGCGCGACGGCCTGCGCGAACTGTTCGCCGCGCCCGACGGCTACGAGGTGATCCTCGGCAACGGCGGGGCGACCGCATTCTGGGACGCCGCCGCCTTCGGCCTGATCGACAAGCGCTCACTGCACCTGACTTTCGGCGAGTTCAGCGCCAAGTTCGCCTCGGCGGTGGCCGCCAACCCGTTCGTCGGCGACCCGATCGTCGTCAAGGCGGACCCCGGCAGCGCGCCTGCGCCGCAATCCGACCCGGCGGTGGACGCCGTCGCATGGGCTCACAACGAGACGTCGACCGGGGTGGCGGTTCCGGTCCGCCGCCCCGAGGGCGACGCCCTCGTCCTGATCGACGCCACCTCGGCCGCCGGCGGCCTGCCGGTGGACGTGGCGGACTGCGACGCCTACTACTTCGCGCCGCAGAAGAACTTCGCCAGCGACGGCGGTCTGTGGCTGGCCATCCTGTCGCCGGCGGCACTCGCGCGGATCGAGTCGATCGCGGCCTCGGGCCGCTGGGTGCCGGATTTCCTCTCGCTGCCCATCGCGGTCGACAACAGCCTGAAGAACCAGACCTACAACACCCCCGCGATCGGCACCCTGGTGCTGATGGCCGAGCAGGTCGACTGGATGCTCGGCAACGGCGGCCTGGACTGGGCCGTCAAGCGCACGGCCGACTCGTCCTCACGGCTCTACTCCTGGGCCGAGGCCTCGCCGTTCGCCACCCCGTTCGTCTCCGACCCGACGCTACGCTCCCAGGTGGTGGGCACCGTCGACTTCAATGACGACGTCGACGCCGCGGCGGTCGCCAAGGTGCTGCGCGCCAACGGGATCGTCGACACCGAGCCGTACCGCAAGCTGGGCCGCAACCAGCTGCGGGTGGCCATGTTCCCGGCGATCGACCCCGACGACGTCAGCGCGCTGACCGGGTGCGTCGACTGGGTCGTCGAACACCTTTAGCCTCATCTGTCACACCGGCGTGTCCTTCCCGTTATGTCAACGCGGCCGGGGTTAGTGTCCGGTCTCGAAGGAGGTCGACATGCGGGAACTCACTCTCATCGGGCTCGATGTCGACGGCAGGCACATCATCTGCGAGGGTGGTGACCCGGCCGACAAGTTCCTGGTCAGACTGGACGACCGGCTGCGTGCGGCCGCCCGCGGTGACGGTGTGCGAGCCGGTCAGGCCCCCAGAGACAGCGAGGTCAGAGTGGTGCTGCGTCCCAAAGACATTCAGGCCCGCATCCGCGCCGGAGCGTCGGTTCAGGAGGTCGCCGAGAGCGCCGGGGTGGACGTCTCCAAAGTGGAGCGGTTCGCCCACCCGGTGCTGCTGGAACGTCAGCGTGCCGCCGAACTCGCCACCGCCGCCCATCCCGTGCTCGCCGACGGTCCGACCGTCGAGACGCTGCTGGAGACCATCACTGCTGCGCTGTCCGACCGCGGCCTCAGCGCCAAGGACACCAGCTGGGACGCCTGGCGCAACGACGACGGCCGCTGGATCGTGCGGATGGGCTGGCATGCCGGCCTCTCGGAGAACTTCGCCCACTTCCGCTTCACCCCGGGGGCTCACGGCGGCACCGTGACCGCAGTCGACGAAGCCGCCAGTGAGCTGATCGACCCGGAGTTCGAGCGCCCGCTGCGCCCGGTCGCCACGGTGGCCCAGTTGGAGTTCGAGGTCCCCGCCCCTATCGCAGCACCCGCCGAGGCGCCCGCCGAGGCCCCGACGCCCGCCGCCGTCGCCGCGCCCGAGCCCGCCGGGGAGTCGCAGCAGCGCACCGGCACGGCCAAACGGTCCAGCCGCAAGCCGGTGATCCCGGCCTGGGAGGACGTGCTGCTCGGGGTGCGCTCCAGCGGCGACCGCTGATCTAGCGGAACATCAACGCCAGCACGGCAACCCAGCCGACGGCCACCCCGACTGCCGCGCCGAGTACGAACCACCGGCGAACCGGTCGATTTCGCCACTCCCACAACGTCGGCGCCAACCCGCCGACGGCCACCAGGTTCAGCACGACCGAGACCACCGGGTGCACCCGGGTCATACCGACGCTGAGCACGACGATCGCCGCACCGACCACGGCCGCCACGAATGCCGACACCGTCAGGCCTGTCGCCCACGGCGTCGGCTCGTCGGACAATGACTGTTCGGACAGTGTCTGTTCGGACATGGGAATCACGCTATCTGCCCCCGGCCTTATCGACACGCCGGGCGCGCTCGTAGAAAGCCAGAGCAGCAGCGGTGGCGACGTTGAGCGAGTCGGTGCCTCGTGCCATCGGAACGCGGACCCGCACATCTGCGGCCCGCATCGCCGTCTCGGTCAGGCCGGGGCCCTCGGCCCCGACAAGGACGGCGAGTTTCGCTGCGGCCAGCCCGTCAACCACCTCGGCCAGCACCCGGGCACCCCGATCCGGTGTCATCGCGAGTAACTGAAAACCTCTGTCACGCAACGTCTCAAGGTCCGTCGGCCATCTCTCGGCGCGGGCGAACGGGACCAGCAGCGCGTGGCCCATCGACACCCGCACCGCACGGCGGTACAGCGGGTCGGCGCATCCGGAGCCGAATATGACGGCGTCCACGCCGAGGCCGGCGGCGTTGCGGAAGATCGATCCGAGGTTCTCGTGATCGTTGACACCCTCCAGCACCGCGACGGTGCGGGCTTCGGTGAGGACGTCGGCGAGGCCGAGGTCGGGCGGCCGGCGGGCGGCCGCGAGCACGCCGCGGTTGAGGTGGAATCCCACCACCTCGGCCATCACCTCGGCCGAAGCGCGGTAGTAGGGAATCCCGACCCCGTCGAGGTCGGCGGCGAGTTCGATCAGGCGCCGGTCGGTGCCCAGGAGCGCATGCGGAGCGAATCGTGACGCCAGCATGCGCTGAACCACCAGCACGCCCTCGGCGATCACCAGGCCCTTACCGGTCGGCAGGTCGGGGCGCCGGTCGACGCTGTTGAGGTCGCGGAAGTCGTCGACCCTCGGGTCCGCGGGGTCGGTGACGTCGATGACCTGCACGTCGGCCTGCATGGGCGATAACGTACGCGTCCGCCGGTCGGATACGGTGAGTGCGATGTCCACCAACGGCTCACTACCCCCGCAGGTCGAATTGCCGCCCGCACTGCTCGACCCGCGGCCGGTGATCGCGGTGGGCGCCCTGCTGTGGGCGGTGGCGGCGGTGGCCGCGTTCGCCGTCCCGGCCCTGGAAAGCTGGCGGCCGGTGTGTGTCGCCGGTCTCGGGGTGGGCCTTTTCGGACTGTCTCTGTTCCTGTGGCAGCGATCAGCTGCCCGCCGGGGTGCGCGTGGTGCGCAGACCGGGCTTGAGCCGCAATGAGATTCGTAAGGAGAGCACCATGGCTGCACCTCTTTTGAAAGCCGAGATAGAGATCAACGCACCGGTGGCCAAGGTGTGGTCCCTGGTCTCCGACGTGAGCAAGATGCCGCAGTGGAGCCCGCAGTGCCGCGTGATGAAGGCGCTGGGCCCGATCCGGCCCGGCACCCGCACCCTCAATCTCAACCGGCGCGGCATGCTGTTCTGGCCGACGACGGCCGTGATCACCGAGGTGGTGCCGGAACGCAAGTTCGCCTTCCGCATCCCGATCAACACCACCGTATGGCGCTACGAACTCGAGCCCACCGCCACCGGGACCCGGCTCACCGAGACCCGGCACGCCGAGAACGGGGTGACGGCGGTGTCCGCCGCAGTGACCAAGGCCGCCCTCGGCGGTGTCGACGACTTCGAGAAGGAACTGCTCGAGGGCATGAACCTCTCGCTGGCACGGATCAAGGCCGCGGCCGAGCGGGGTTAGAGCTACGGATCCAGGTTTGCCCCGGCGACGGGTTCCGACTCGGCGTCAGCCACCACCTCGACCGCGACCACGTCGACAACCTCGAGTACGCCGTCGTCATACGGGTCGTACGCCGGCGAGCCCGAGCCCTGCTGCGCCGGGGTGTCGGAATGGGCGCCACAGCCGTAGCAGAAATCGACCACCCGGCCGTCGGCGGCCAACTCGTTGCAGCACACCCCGAACATGACGCCGAGCGCACCAGCCAACGGCACCATGAACCCGCAGTCCCGGCACGTCCGCTTGGTCGACCGGGCCATCGCCGAATCAGGGCCGTGTTCGCCGTCATGCCAACGCTGCGCGGCATCGTCGCGCCCGAACACGCTGAGCACCCTGCGCCGGCCCAGCCCGAGTTCGACAGCCGTGTCGTCGACCAACGGATCGCCGGTGGCGAGGAAACCCGGCACCAGTCGCGGGTCGTCGGGCAACGGTGCCAGCAGGTCACCGGGACCGAGGTCGCCGGGCCTGACCCGTTGCTCCCAGGGCACCCACTGCGGCGCGAGCAGGGCCGTGGGGCCGGGAACCAGCACCACCTCACTGATTGTGGCGTGGGCGGCTCCCGGGTAGGCCGCCGCCACGACAGCCCACTGCCAGCCCTGGTATCCGGGCAGTGTCGTCAAGAACCGGTGGGTAGCCGAGGCCTCATCCTCGATGGTCACGCCGAGGTAATCCCCGACGGCCTCGCCACTGCTCTCGACGATCGCCTGGCGGGCCTGCTCGACCGCGCCCTCCAGGACGGCGACCAACGCCGCCGACGGCTGGGCCGGGGCTGCTGATTCGGTGGTGTCGGTCGCGGTGTCCATCACCGACAATCTTGCCTCACCGCGCGGCCGTATCACCACACCGGTCGGTGTACAACGCGAGCGACGCCATGAGGGACAATCGGAACCGTGTCGCGGCGGCGAGGTGGATTCCCAACCGAGCATCCCGGCATGGCCAACTACCCCAGCGACGAGTGCGGTCATGGCGGCACAAGCCGTCCCCGACCGCACAGCGCCAACCGTTATCTGCCCCCGCTGAGCGACCGGCGCAGCCGCCTCTATCGCGACTTCGGGCAGCATCCGGGTCCCGACAGCCCCGAACGTGCCGGCGTCGGGCGGGCGGCTGCCGAAATGGGATCCCGGATGTACTCGATGGTGCACCGCGCCGCGACCGCGGACGGTGCCGACAAGTCGGGTCTGACCGCGCTGACCTGGCCGGTGGTGGCGAACTTCGCGGTCGACTCGGCGATGGCCGTCGCGCTGGCCAACACGCTGTTCTTCGCCGCGGCCACCGGGGAGAGCAAGGGCAGGGTGGCGCTGTACCTGCTGATCACCATCGCCCCGTTCGCCGTCATCGCCCCGTTGGTCGGCCCCGCGCTCGACCGCATCCAGAACGGCCGGCGCGCGGCATTGGCCATGTCGTTCCTGCTGCGCACCGTGCTCGCCGTCGTGCTGATCTCCAACTACGACTCCGCTACGGGAAGCTATCCGTCCTGGGTGCTCTACCCCTGCGCGCTGGGGATGATGGTGCTGTCGAAATCGTTCTCGGTGTTGCGCAGCGCGGTGACACCACGAGTGATGCCGCCGACGATCGACCTGGTTCGAGTGAACTCGCGGCTGACGATGTTCGGACTGATCGGCGGGACACTGATCGGCGGAGGAATCGCCGCGGCCGCCGAGTACCTCTTCTCCACGCTGCTGGAGCTTCCCGGCGCGCTATTCGTGGTCGTCTTCGTCACACTTGCCGGCGCTTCGCTGACCATGCGGATCCCGAAATGGGTGGAAGTCACCGAGGGTGAGGTTCCCGCGACGCTGACCTACCACGGACACGGCGGCGAGTGGGACTGGCTCTACGACGAGCCCACCGAGGTGCTCGACTCCGCAGGGCCTCGTCGACAACCGTTGGGACGCAACATCATCACTGCGCTATGGGGCAACTGCACCATCAAGGCGATGGTCGGGTTCCTGTTCCTCTACCCGGCCTTCGTCGCCAAGGCGCACGACGCCAGCGGCTGGGTCCAACTCGGCATGCTCGGCACGATCGGCGCTGCCGCGGGGGTGGGTAACTTCATCGGCAACTTCGCCGCCGCCCGGATGCGACTGGGCCGACCGGCGGTGCTGGTGGTCCGCGCGGCCATCGCCGTCACCGCGACGGCGCTGATCGCCGCGGTGGCCGGCACCCTCGCCGTCGCGGCCCTGACCGCCTTCGTCACCTCCGGCGCCAGCGCGATCGCCAAGGCATCGCTGGACGCTTCCCTGCAGGACGACCTCCCGGAGGAGTCACGGGCGTCGGCCTTCGGCCGTTCGGAGGCGGTCCTGCAGTTGGCCTGGGTTCTCGGTGGCGCGATGGGTGTGCTGGTCTACACCGAACTGTGGGTGGGCTTCACCGCTATCACGGCGCTGCTACTGCCCGGGCTGGCGCAGACGGTGGTCAGTTACCGGGGTGCCTCGCTGATACCCGGGTTCGGCGGCAACCGCCCGGTTGTGGCCGAGCCGGAAGGCAATCCTGCGGTGGCACAACGGTGAAACGTCGTCTCGCCTGGCTCATCTCGGTCCTTGTGGTGACAGCCGCCGCCGGCGCCGGAGTCGGGGCCTGGTTGCTGGCCCGCGGCCACGGTTCCGCCCTACCGGAGGTCAGCGCTTACTCCCGCGGGACGACGGTTCGCGTGCAGCCCTACCTGTACTGCAACGTGGTCGACCTCAACGACTGCGCCAAGACCGGCGCGCAGGGCGAGCTTGCAGTGGCCACCCGCTATCCGGTCCAGTTGTCGCTGCCTTCGGCGATCAGCCGCGCACCCTGGCGGCTGCTGCGCATCTACGAAGACGAGCGTGAGATCACCACCGCCTACCGGCCGGGAACCCGGCAAGCGGTGACCATTCCCACGGTGGACGCGCAGAACGGCCGGATCGTCGGCGTGGTGGTTCAACTGCTGACCCTGGTGCGAGACCAGGCCGGGGAACTGCACGATGTGCCACACGCCGAGTGGTCGCTACGACTGGTGTGGAACTGATCCTTCAGGAATCGAGTTCCCGGGCAACGGCCTTGACCACCTCGGACACCCGGCGGGCCACTTTCTTGTCCGGATAGCGGCCGCGCCGCAACTCGGGTTGCACCGCGCCTTCCAGCAGCGTGATCATGTCCTCGACCATTCCGTGCAGTTCGTCGGGAGTGTGTTTGTGTTCGCCTGCCGGCGCGGCTTCGCGCCGGGTGCGGGCCAGACTCGGCGGTGGGTCTATCAGCGTCACGCTCAATGCCTGCGGGCCGCGGCGGCCGGTGGCCACGCCGAACTCCACCCGCTGACCGGCTTTGAGACCCTCGACCCCGTCCGGCAGGGCGGAGGCCCGCACGTAGACGTCCTCGCCGTCCTCCTGGGACAGGAAACCGAAACCCTTGTCGGCGTCGTACCACTTCACCTTGCCGGTCGGCACTGGATCTCCTATGTCTTTAGTGCTGGGGTGTCTGAGTGCTGGGGCGCTGACGTGACGTTGGGCGCGTGAGCGATCCTACTCAAACGGTAGGCTGATCTGGCCCTTGGAGGAGACATGCGCACCATCCTTAACGTCATCTGGTTGCTCTTCGGAGGCCTGTGGCTCGCCCTGGGCTATCTGCTGGCGGCACTGGTCTGCTTTGTCCTCATCGTCACGATCCCGTTCGGTTTCGCCGCCGCTCGCATCGCCCTGTTCGCGCTGTGGCCCTTCGGCCGCACCGTCGTCGACAAGCCCGGGCCCAACACCGGCGCCATGGTCGGCAACGTGATCTGGGTGGTGCTGTGCGGGGTCTGGCTGGCGATCGGACACATCCTGAGCGCCATCGCGATGGCGCTCACCATCGTCGGGATCCCGCTGGCGCTGGCCAACCTCAAACTGATCCCGGTGTCGCTCATGCCGCTGGGCAAGGAGATCGTCCCGGTTGACCATGCCAACGACTGGACCAGCCGCCCCGCCCGGATGCCGGCATGACGCCAACCACCCTGGGCCTGCCGGTGATCCGGGGCGACGACCGGCGTCCGGCGCCGGCCGGGATGCCCGGGAGCGGGCCGCTGATCGACACCTTCGGACGGGTCGCCACCGATCTGCGCGTCTCGCTGACCGACCGCTGCAACCTGCGCTGCACCTACTGCATGCCCGCCGAGGGGCTCGACTGGCTACCGGCCGACGAACTGCTCAGCTTCGACGAATTGACGCGTCTGCTGCGGGTGGCCGTCACCCGGCTCGGCGTCTCCAGCATCCGATTCACCGGTGGTGAGCCGCTGCTGTACCGGCGACTCGAGGACGTGGTGGACGCCGCGGCCCGGCTGCGCCCGCGCCCTGAGGTCGCGCTGACCACCAATGGAGTAGGGCTGGCCCAACGGGCCAGGGGGCTGGCCGCCGCCGGGCTGGACCGGATCAATGTGTCGCTGGATACCGTCGATCCGCAACACTTCACAGCGATCACCCGCCGTAACAGGCTGGACGAAGTACTCGACGGTCTGGCGGCGGCCGCAGACGCGGGTCTTGCCCCGGTCAAGGTCAACGCCGTCCTCGACAGGCCCGATGACGCCGTCGAACTGCTGCGCTTCTGCCTGCGGTTCGGCTACCAGCTGCGCATCATCGAGCAGATGCCGCTGGACGCCGGGCACGAGTGGCGTCGCGAATCAGCCGTGGAAGCCGGCGCCGTCCTGCGTGCGCTGTCGGAGACCTTCGAGTTGCGGCCCGACCCTTCCCCCCGCGGCTCGGCCCCGGCGCAACTGTGGCTCGTGGACGGCGGTCCGGCGACGGTGGGGATCATCGCGTCGGTGTCCGACGCGTTCTGCGCGGCCTGCGACCTCACCCGGCTGACCGCCGACGGGCAAGTGCGCAGTTGTCTTTTCGCCACTGAGGAGACCGATCTGCGCCGGCTGCTGCGCAGCGGCGCCGATGACTCCGCAGTCGAACTGGCGTGGCGCACCGCGATGTGGCGGAAGGCCGCCGGACACGGCATCAACGAACCCGGATTCGTCCAGCCGCGGCGCCCGATGAGCGCCATCGGGGGCTGACTATGACCGACATCACTCCTGATATCGCTATCACCGTGCGCTACTTTGCTGTGGCCCGGGCAGTTGCCGGAACGGATACCCACTTGCTGCCGCTTCGATCAGGCGCAACCGTCGCCGACGCGATCAGTGAACTCTGTGGTCAGAGTGACCAATTGGCACTTGTGTTACAGAAGTGTTCATTGCTCTGCGACGGCGTGGCTGTGCGTGACCGAACGACTGTGCTGGAGGCTCGTCAGACACTCGATATCCTGCCCCCCTTCGCGGGGGGTTAGCCGTGATCTGACTCACATCACAAAATAATCACAGATCGGCAACGCTCCGATCAATCCATGCCTCTAGCTCGGTGAATACTCGGCTTTTCGGAGCGAATGGGAAGCCATTTGACGGCGAAACGCCGCAATTTGCGAAAAGTGACGGGCCATGAGATCGCCGATACCGTTTTATTGACCGGCCCTCGTTTGGCCGGCCTCTCCGCTCATCGCGCCGAACTCCATCCACCGGAGCGGGGGGAACAACGAGAACTCTCGGATGGAGGCGGGCGGGCCCGAGTGGTCCGCCGCTATCGGAGCTTCGGTTCCACGGGTTGAATCCGCCACGCCGCGGCCGGGCTGACCACGTGGTGCCCGAACCCGACAGCTGACCACGCAGGCGCGTCGCAGAGAGGACCGATTTTCATGGCCGGACGTCATCGCAAGCCCACGGGTTCCCAGTTCAGCTTCGCCAAGCTCGCCGTCACCGGCGCCGTCATCGGCGGCGGCAGCGTCGGCATGGCCGCGCAGGCCCAGGCGGCCACCGACTCCGAGTGGGACACCGTCGCCGCCTGCGAGTCCAGCGGCAACTGGGCGATCAACACCGGCAACGGCTACCAGGGCGGCCTGCAGTTCTCACCCAGCACCTGGCTGGGGTACGGCGGCGGCCAGTACGCCTCGGCCGCGAACCTCGCCACCCGCGACCAGCAGATAGCGATCGCCGAGAAGGTGCTCGCCGGCCAGGGCCGCGGCGCGTGGCCGGTATGCGGACGGGGCCTGTCCGGGCCGACCCGGCATCAGCTCCCGGCCGCACCGACTCCCGTCGCGACCAACCCTTCAGCCACCGCGCCGGTGATCGACACCGCCGCTCCGGCGGCACCGTTGGACAACCCGATGCCGGTTCCGCAGGTTCCGCAGGACGTCACGCCCCCGGAGGCTCCCGCTACTCCTGACGCACCCGCGGTTTCCGCGCTGCCCGACGCCCCGGCGCCAGAGCAGTCGCCCGACACCGAGGGATCGCAGGCGCCGCAGCCCGAGATCATCGCAATTGCCGAGACGGTCCCCGCCGACGCGCCGATCGTCATCACCTCCGATGCACCGGTTCCCGCGGCGGTCATCGCAACGGGCGCCGGCGACGATCTGGTGATACCCGCCTCGAACCCGAACGCCGCCTACCTCAAGCAGATCTGGCAGGCGCTGGAGAACAACCAGATCGACGGCGATGATCTGCTGCTCGTGATCGGTCAGCGTCCTGCCGCAGATAACACGCCCGTCGCGAGCTAGGCGGAGTTCACCCACTCGTCGGTGCCGTCGGCGAAGAACTGGTGCTTCCACACCGGGAGTCGCTCTTTGACGGCGTCGACGAGTCGGGCGCAGGCGGTGAAGGCCGCGCCACGATGCTCGGCGGACACCGCGGCGACCAGGGCCGCGTCACCGACCTGAAGGCTGCCGATGCGGTGGCTGGCCGCGATCGCACGAACGCCGGGTTCAGCGGCGGCGATCTCGGCCAGCACCTCGAAGAGTGTCTGTTCGGCGTGCGGGTGGGCGGAGTACTCGAGCCGGAGAACCTGCCGGCCGCCGTCGTGGTCGCGAACCACGCCGGCGAACCCCACCACCGCCCCGGCGGCCGCGTGGACGACCAGGTGCTCATGTTCGGTGAGCAGGATCAGATCCTCGGTAACCGCCGCACGCAGGATCCGGGTCATCGGTGGTCGCCTCCGCCCAACTGGTCCAGGGCGTGGTCGAGAACCTCGGCCAGCACCCCCAGTCCGTCGCGCACGCCGCCGGTGGAGCCTGGCAGGTTCACCACCAGGGAGCGGCCGGACACCCCGCATACGCCCCGGGACAACACGGCGGTGGGCACCCGCGGCTCACCGGAACGGCGGATGGCGTCCGCCAGGCCGGGGATCTGATAGTCCAGCACAGCCAGCGTCGCCTCCGGGGTGGCGTCGGTCGGGGAGATCCCGGTGCCGCCGGAGGTGATCACGAGGTCGGCGGATTCGTCGAGTGCGACCCGCAACGCGATGGCCACGGGTTCACCGTCGGGAACCACCGCCACGTCGGGAACCTCGAATCCGCGAGCGGTCAGCCAGTTGTGGATGAGCGGGCCGCAGCGGTCTTCGTAGTCGCCGGCGGCGGCGCGGGTGGAAGCGATGACCACGCGGGCGGTCCGGTTCACCGTTGCGCGGTCCAGATGCCGGTCTTGCCGCCCTCCTTGTGCACGAGGCGGATATCGCTGATCCGTGCGGCCGGGTCGACGGCCTTGATCATGTCGTAGATCGTCAGCGCAGTGACCGCTACCGCCGTGAGAGCTTCCATTTCCACACCGGTGCGGTTGGTTGTTCGCACCGAGGCAGTCACTTCGATTGCAGCCGAGCCGATTTCGACGTCAACATCGACTCCGGT
Source organism: Mycobacteriaceae bacterium (assembly GCA_029979305.1). Lineage (GTDB taxonomy): Bacteria > Actinomycetota > Actinomycetes > Mycobacteriales > Mycobacteriaceae > Mycobacterium. Next base: position 22,956 of record JAPOHV010000009.1, read on the forward strand.
CAGGGCGATGTGGTGGCAGAGCGGGATCAGCTCACTGGTGCGTTTGGCGGCCAGAATTCCGGCGACTCGCGCTGTCGCGATCGCGTCTCCTTTGGGCAGTCCGCCCGAAGCGACCAGACCCACCACTTCAGCGGTGGTATGAACGGTGCCGACGGCTGTGGCCCGTCGCGCGGATTCGGACTTGTCGGTGACGTCCACCATCTGCGCGGCGCCGCGCTCATCGACGTGCGAAAGCCGGCGCGGCCCGCTGGTCACCGTTACCGGTTGACGACGGTGACCGGGTGGACGTACGGGAGCGTCGACGCCGGCAGCGGGAACGTGACGTCCCCGAAGGGCGATAGTGCACCCACGACAGGTGAGGCCAGCTCGCTCACCGGGTGGTCGTCGGGATCCCGGGTCGGCCAGCCGTTGTCGACGTACCTGTGCTTCTCGATGTTCTGTGCCACGGGACCATTCTGACACTTATGCGGCGAACTCGTGTCGATGCCGGCTGTTTTACCCTGGTCAGCGATGACCGAGCAGCGCACCGCCCGCAGCGTGACGCTGGGTTCGTGGCTGGCCGGCCTGCCCGACGAGCGCCTGATCCGACTACTGGAACTGCGGCCCGACCTGGCCCAGCCCGCGCCGGGCAGTATTGCCGCGCTGGCGGCGCGGGCGGCCTCCCGGCAGTCGATCAAGGCCGCAGCCGATGAACTGGACTTCCTGCGTCTCGCCGTGCTGGACGCGCTGCTCGTGCTGGGCGCCGACCGCGACCCCGTGCCGTTCGGCGTGCTGCTCAATCTGATCGGCGGGCGAGCCGAGCAGCCGGATGTGCTGACCGCCCTTGAGGACCTGCGGGAGCGAGCGCTGGCGTGGGGCGAGTCCGAGGTTCGGGTGTCACCGGATGCCGCCGGCGCGCTGCCGTGGTATCCGGGGCAGGCCGTCTCGGAGGAGGCGAGGGCGGCCGCAGACATTGCGCGGGCACTTGAAGGCATGGACGACGCCGCACGCGACGTCCTGGATCGGCTGGTCGGTGGTTCCCCGGTCGGTCGCACCCGCGACGCCGCACCGGGAACGCCGTCCGATCGGCCGGTTCAGCGGCTGATCTCCGGCGGGCTGCTGCGGGCGGTGGACGACGAGACGGTGGTGCTACCGCGCGACGTCGGGCAGGTGCTGCGCGGGGAGCAGCCCGGACCGGCGGGGTTGTGCGCGCCGGACCCGGTGGTGGCGACCACCACCCTCAAGGACGTGGATGCGTCCGCGGCCGGCGCAGCGATGGAACTGATGCGTCAGGTCGAGGTGGTGCTCGAGTCCCTTTCTGCCGCTCCGGTTCCCGAACTCCGCAGCGGGGGATTGGGGGTGCGTGAGTCCAAGCGGCTGGCGAAGGCCACCGGTGTCGATGAGCAGCGACTCGGGCTGATACTTGAATTGGCTGCGGCGGCGGGGCTGATCGCCAGCGGGGTTCCCGATCAGCTGCAGGCGGCCGACGCCCCGACGTACTGGGCACCCACGGTGGCCGCCGACCGTTTCACCGAAGCCCCCGCCGCGTCGCGGTGGCTGCAACTGGCGCTCGCCTGGCTGGACTTGCCGTCCCGGCCCGGTCTGATCGGTGACCGCGGTCCCGATGGTAAACCCTATGCCGCACTGTCGGATTCGCTGTACTCGACAGCCGCTCCGCTGGATCGGCGACTCCTGCTGGAACTGCTCGCTGAACTGCCTGACGGCTCGTGCGTGGATGCCGCCCACGTTTCGCGGGCGCTGATCTGGCGGCGCCCACGCTGGTCGGCGCGGTTACAGCCCACCCCGGTGGCACATCTGCTCGACGAGGCGCACGCCGTGGGGCTGACCGGGCGTAACGCGCTGAGCACCCCGGCCCGGGTGCTGCTCGACGACGGCGATGCAGTGGCGGCGATGGCCGCGGCGCTGCCGGCGCCGATCGACCATTTCCTGGTGCAGGCCGACCTGACGGTGGTGGTGCCCGGCCCGTTGCGGCGTGATCTGGCCGACGAACTGGCCGCGGCCGCCACCCTGGAATCCGCGGGTGCGGCGATGGTCTACCGGGTCGGTGAGCAATCGGTCCGGCATGCGCTTGATACCGGCCGTACGGCCGACGGCCTGCAGCGATTCTTCGCGGACAACTCGAAAACGCCGGTTCCGCAGGGTCTGACTTATCTGATCAACGACGTCGCCCGCCGGCACGGTCAGCTGCGCGTCGGGATGGCGGCGTCATTCATCCGCTGCGAGGATCCCGTGCTGCTGTCGCACGCGGTCGCCGCGCCCATGCTGGCCGGCCTCGAGGTCAGGCTGCTGGCGCCGACGGTGGCGGTGTCGCAGGCGCCGATCGCCGAGGTGCTCGCCGCGCTGCGCCACGACGGGTTCGCCCCGGCGGCCGAGGACTCCTCGGGGGCGATCGTCGATCTGCGCCGGCGCGGGGCCAGGGTGCCGATGAGTCCGGTGCGCCGGTCGGTACGGGCCGTGCCGAGGCCGAACCCGGAGAGCCTGGCGACCGTGGTGTCGGTGCTGCGGCGAGTCGACTCCTCCCCGCTTGGTGGGATGCGGGTGGATCCGGCCGTGGCGATGGCGCTGCTGCAACAGGCGGCCATGCTGGGTACCGACGTGCTGATCGGGTACGTGGACGCCGCCGGGGTGGCCACCCAACGGGTGGTCCGCCCGCTGGCGCTGCGGGGCGGGCAGCTGACGGCGTGGGACCCCGCCCAGGGCAGGCCGCGGGAGTTCGCCGTGCACCGGGTGACATCGGTCATGTCCGCCGACTCCGGATAATGATTGCCATGAGCGTGAATGCGGGCGGGCATGACTGACGGCCCCCTGATCGTCCAGAGCGACAAGACGGTGCTGCTCGAGGTCGATCACGAGCAGGCCGGTGCCGCCCGCGCCGCCATCGCGCCGTTCGCCGAACTGGAGCGCGCCCCCGAACATGTGCACACCTACCGGATCACGCCGTTGGCGCTGTGGAACGCCCGCGCCGCCGGGCACGACGCCGAGCAGGTCGTCGATGCCCTGGTCACCTTCTCGCGGTACGCGGTGCCCCAGCCGCTCCTGGTCGACATCGTCGACACCATGGCCCGCTACGGGCGGCTGCAACTGGTCAAGCATCCGGCCCACGGCCTGACGCTGGTCAGCCTGGACCGGGCGGTGTTGGAGGAGGTGCTGCGCAATAAGAAGATCACCCCGATGCTGGGCGCCCGTATCGACGACGACACCGTCATCGTGCACCCCAGTGAGCGGGGCCGGGTCAAGCAGATGTTGCTCAAAATCGGTTGGCCCGCTGAGGATCTGGCCGGCTACGTCGACGGCGAGGCCCATCCGATCAGCCTCGATCAGGACGGCTGGGAGCTGCGCGACTACCAGCAGATGGCGGCGGACTCGTTCTGGGCCGGCGGCTCGGGGGTGGTGGTGCTGCCCTGCGGGGCGGGTAAGACAATCGTGGGTGCGGCCGCGATGGCCAAGGCCGGCGCCACCACGCTGATCCTGGTCACCAATACCGTTGCCGGCCGGCAGTGGAAGCGGGAGTTGATCGCGCGGACGTCGCTGACCGAGGACGAGATCGGCGAGTACTCCGGCGAACGCAAGGAGATCCGGCCGGTCACCATCGCCACCTATCAGGTGATCACCCGGCGCACCAAGGGCGAGTACCGGCACCTGGAGTTGTTCGACAGCCGCGACTGGGGTCTGATCATCTACGACGAGGTGCATCTGCTGCCCGCGCCGGTGTTCCGGATGA
>JAPOHV010000123.1 GCA_029979305.1 Mycobacteriaceae bacterium
CCGCCGCTCTCGAACTGCCCGGTCCCCGCGTCGACCAGACGGTAGCGCTGGGTCTGCCGGTGGATGGGCTGCGCGTCGAGAATCACCACCCGAACCTCTCCCGGTTCGAAACCGCAGCGACGCTGCAGGGCGGCGATCAACTGTTCGTTGTGCAAGTGCCCGTCGCCGAAATTCCAGCCATTGGCCATGCTGCAGATCCGCTCCCCGTCGGTCACCGAGTACTCGTCCTCATCCTGTCCGGCCATCGCCCGGTGGGCCAGGGTGAACAGCGCCTTGCCGTGGGTGTTGAAGCCGCGGAACGCATACCCCATGTAGATGGGTATCTGGGCGGCCTCCTTGCTGCCGTAGAACTTCTCCAACTGGGCCGCGGGCATATTGGCGATCGCCACGGTGCCCCGGTCGATCTTGGCCTCGGCGGACGGCGTGACACACCACAGCGTGGTGTCCCAGTTGCCCGCGTAGTACCGCATGCCGGGCAGGAAGGAGATCCTTCGCGGCATCAGGTTCCCGGCGATGACGAAGCCGGCCATCACCGCGAAGAGGAGCACCGGCAGCGGGCCGGTCATATCGGCCAGGCCGACGTCGGCGTGTCCCACGAACAGGAACAGCACGCAGAAGATCATGAAGACGTTCCACTCCAGCGGCACGCCCATCGGAATCGCCGAGAGGATTCCGAGGTGGAAGCACACCATGACGAACGCCGCGATCGCCGTCGGCCAGCCGCCGTGTGAGAAGAACAGCACCAGCGGCACCAGTCCCTCGATGGCGGTGCTGACGTGGGCCAGCCCCCTCGACAGGCTCCCCGGCCGCAGGTCGTCCGGAAACCGTTCGAAGAAGGCACGTTTGAGCGCGCGCGGCCGCACCACCGGGCTGTTGGACATCATCGTGGACACCACGAACGGGAAGTGCCTGGTGAGCTTGGAGGTCGCCGCACCCAGCCAGATCGCCAGGCAGACCAGCTTGGCGGCGACGAGATCGTCGGGTGCGCCGAACAGGAACGCCACCACGAACGGGGCGTACACCTCGCCGCGGGCGGCCAGGAAGATCACCTTGTCCCGCAGGCCGGCGCAGGCCAGTAGTGCCAGCACGGTCCAGGACTGCCAGGCCGGCAGCAGTCCGGATTGCGCTGGGCCGGACAGCAGCGCGACGACGAGCACCGCCAGCAGCGCGGCGTAAAGGGCGACGTCGATCGGATCCCGATTGTCGCCGCGGGTGAGCGGAACCCGGTCCGGCCACGGTGGCAGCCGAATGGTGTTGGGGCGCAACCAGTACAGTGCCGATCCCATCGGCGGGTAGAACCGATTGTTCAGCGGGCCGAACCCGCAGCCCAGGCCGATGACCTCGAACAGCATGGTGTAGAGCACGACCTTCTGGAGCACGATCGGATCGGTCCAGGCGTGACCGCGGTTGATCAGCGCCGCCACCCCGATGTAGGCCAGGATCTTGATGACGTAGAACAGGTGCAGCGCCACCGGCGTGCCGAACCCGACCTCCGCCCAGTGCTCGGCCATCGGCCGGATCTTCTGCGCGCGGGTGCCCTTGCTCCACTCCGCGAAGTCGAGTTCGGGCACTTCCTGCTTCAAAAAGCCCACAGCGGAAGCCTAGAACTCCCCCGGGCGCACGGACAGGGCGAACGTGAGCCGGTCGAGGTAGTCATCGACGTCGACGGCGACCGGATCGGCGTGCACGCTGATCGCTACCGTGTCACCGATCCCGTGCACGCCGTGGGTCAGCCCCATCATCGGCGACAGCGCCGGGAACCCGGCGGTGAACGACACCGGCGATCCGCCGAAGCTCAGGTCCGCCGGCCCGCGGTAGACGCTGGACACCACGGTGTGGGCAGCGACGGCGGCAGGCCGCGCGGCCGGATCGAAGTGACGCACGCCCCAGCGCAGCAGCCACGCCGGCACCGCGGCGAAGGCCGCATCAGCGGCCGCGGTGGCGGGATGGCCGGCCCGCCGGCGTTGCGCCTCCAACTCCGCCGCGATCCTCGCGGCCCGGACTGGAGGGGCCGACTCCGGATGCAGATCCAGGTTGGCATTGCGGAAGTTGTTGCGCGCTCGACGGACTCCCCCGCCGGCCAGCGGCACCTCGGCTCCCAGTCGGCTGATGTCCTCGCCGCGTGCGGCCAGGTAGCCGGCCAGCGCATCCGACACCGCCGCCAGCGCACCAACGGTCACCGTCGGCCGGCGCAACCGGTCGCGGTCCACCACCACGGTCCGCAGCACCGAGGCGCCCGAGCGTGGCGCGTTGACGCTCAGCAGCGGTCGCGGCGGGCTGGGCGGCGCGATTACGCCGGCCTCGATATCGCGCACCAGTCGCCGGTGGGCGCGGGCGGCCGTCACCGCCCGCGCCGGCAGGAAGCCCCGGCGTGCCGGCGGCAACGGGTCGATCGCCACGTTTCTGCCCAGTAGTGCGGCGGCCAGCGCCGCCGCGCGGGTGCCGTCACCGAGGCAGTGGGCGATCTGCGCGACGACGAACGCCGGCGGGAAAACGTGGAGCCGCCATGCCATCCGGGTCGCGTCGAGTTGGCCGAGCCCCGCGACGGCATCGAGGCAGCCCTGCCGGTCGGTCGCCGAATGCACCACGAACTGCCCTGGTGACACCTCGCAGCGTTCCCAGCGCGGGTAGCGCCACCGGGAGTCGTCGGCCACCCGCACCCCGAGATCCGGGTACCCGAGCGCGCTGCGGCGCACCTCCTCGAGACCCTCCGCGAGGCGCGGGGTCCCCTCGAACGCGTACACCAGGAACTGGTCGTTGGGCACGGCGGCGGAAAGCCAGAACAGTTGCGCGTCGGGCGCTGCCATTCCCGACCTCGACACGGACGCCATTGTGGCCTGTCGCGGCCCGGCCGCGCGTAGGGTCGAGACTCTGCACCCCGAGGAGGTTTCCCATGCGAAGAATCACCATGGCCATCGCGGCCGCAGGCGTCATCGCCGGTTCGCTGGCCGGTGCGCAGACCGCCGGCGCCGCCGCCGTCGACAACAACCCGGTGCCGCCGGCGCGGCCGAGTACACCGGTGCCGATCATCACCGCGCTCAACTGTGTGGGCTTCACCGGTGTCGAGGGCTGCGGCCCGGGATGGTTCTGGCGCGACGGCTGGCGCGGCTGGGGCTGCTACCCATGCTGATCAAGTCCGGACGGAGCCGCCTTGCGGCCGGGCTGAGCGCCGCGGCGGTGCTCACCGCCGGCCTGCTCGGCGCCGGTGTCGCCGCCGCGGACGACTACACCGGCTGGCTCATCGACCCGAACGTCGTCATCGACACCCTGGCCTACACCCCCGGCGGTTCGACGCCCAATCCCGGCGGATTACCCGGCGCCGCAGTGGTTTACACCCATCGCGACGGCCGAACGATCACCGACTCGGTGTGGGTGCTGGCCGACCCGGCGGCCGCCGCCGCAGCGGTGACGCAGGCACAGGGCGCGGTGACCATCGCCAACCCGAAGACCGAACCGGTGGCGGTGGGGACGGGCGGCCAGCTGATCTCCGGCACCTCGGCGGACGGGTCGCGGGCCAAGAGCCTGCTGTCCTTCACCGAGGGCAACGCTGCCTCAACGATCGAATTCACCGGACCCATCGACGATCCGGTGCCCGCCGACCTGGTCATCCAGCTGGGCCAGGAGCAGGACAACCTGATCAAGAGCCGCCAGGGCCGCTGAGGAACTCGACGATGCGCCGCCCGACCTCGTCGGGCCGCTCGAGTTGCAGGAAATGCCCGGCGTTGTCGATCACGGCGACGTCGCTGCCCCCGGGAAGAGCCGCCCGGACCAGCGGGGCGAACGCTGCGGTCATGCAGCCGTCGTCGGCGCCGTGCAGGTAGAGCGTCGGCAGCCGCGGCGCCTCGGTCCACCACCGGTGCAGTTCGGCGTAGCGGGCGGGCGGACGGTAGTTGCGGATCGTCGCACGGTAGACGCTCAGCGCCGCCCGCCAGCGGTCCGGGGCGCCGATCGCGGACTGGACGTGGCGAAGGTCTGAGGCGGCTCCGTATCCGGGTGACCACCGCCGCCACAGCAGCGGCACGATCCACGGCCCCGAGCGCTCCGGGGCGAACGGCAACTGGAAGTAACCGATGTACCAGCTGCGCAGCAACTGACGCGGCAGCAGTCGCAGCGACCGGACGCCGGCCGCGCGCAGGGTCGCCGCCGGCGGCACCGACATCACCACGGCCTTGCGGAAGGGACTGCCCGGCATGGCCGCCAACCCGGTGGCCGCGATCGCACCCCAGTCGTGGCCGATCACAACGTCCTCGGCGGTCGGATCGGCGGCCAGCCGCACCTGCAGCGCATCGTCCATCAGCGCCCCGATGTGGTAGGCGCGGTCCGACGGCAGCGAGGACGGCAGATATCCGCGCATGAACGGGGCGATAACCCGGTAACCGGCGGCGACGAGATGGGGCGCCAGTTTCCGGAAGCCGTGGGCGCTGTCAGGAAAACCGTGCAGGCACAACGCAATAGGACCGTCATCCGGCCCCCATGCCAGTGCCCGCAGCGCCACCTCGGGTGCGGCGACGTCGATCCATCGGGGCTGGGTCGCACGGCTCATCGGCGCTCTCCTAGATCTGGTCGAAACCGGAGATCAGCCACCGGCCGTCCACCTTGTCCATGCTCACCCGCACGCTGGTGTTGGCCTGCGACGGGGGTTCGGTGCCGATAGTGGTGTTCTGGTCGACGTAGGCCAGCACGACGGCATGGTCGGCCGACGCCGAGACCACCGCCGCCGCCGGCACTGTCGCCGAAGCCGTGATGCGTTTCTGCCTGGCGTCGGGTACCACCACCGTCGTGATCAGTTGGGTGTAGTCGTCGAGGAACCTCCCGGTCAGCCGGTCGCGTGCGGCGGTGCCGAGTTCCTGTTCGGCGGTATCCGGCCGATAGCTGAGGAGTGCCGGGATGGATTCGCGGGCGGCGTGCAGTGCTTCGGCACCGGCACGTTGGGAGGCCTGCCGCGAGGACGCATCCCGGAACAACAGCGCCCCGGCGATGATGAGCAGCACAGCCGGCACGGCCAGTGCGGTCCGCGACCTCATGGGACGAACTCCACCGCGGCGACTTTGAATTCGCCGGATTCGCGGCTCACCGTCACCCGGGTGCGCCAGAACTTGGGCCGGCGCTCAGCCGCCCCGCGATTGGACGTCATGACGGTCAGCGCCACCAGCACCCGGCCCTGGTCGCCCTCGGCGGACTCCACCGCGGCCTCGGTGACGGTGCCGACCGACTTCGACTGCGCCGTGCGGGCGGCTTCCTTGAAAGACTCTGCGCGCCTGACGAAGTCGTCGCGGAATTCGCCTGTCGAGGCGTCCAGGATGCGTTGCACATCGGCGTCGACCTGCTGATGGTCGATGGTGGTGAGGGCGAGCAATCCCGCACGGCCTGCCGCGAGCATCTGTTCCCGCATGCTCTCGGCACGGCGGACATCGACGTCGCGCCAGCCGAGCCAGCCGGTGAGCGCGGCCAGGATCGCCAGCCCGGCAATCGCGGCGCGGGTCGTCATCACGGCTCCTCAGCGGCTCTGCGGGCCGATCGCCCTCTGGGTGGACACGGTACCGGTGCGCCCGCCCCGGTAACGTGCTCAGCACACCCGCGAGAGGAGTAGCCGTGAGCGCTGCCATGCACACGGTGTCCTTCCGCGGCGTCGACGGCCTGCGACTGGTGGGCGACGAATGGAACCGCGGTGCGCAACCCGCCGCCGGGCTTCCGACGATCCTGATGCTGCACGGCGGCGGCCAGAACCGGTACTCCTGGAAGAACACCGGGCAGATCCTGGCCGAGCGTGGCTTTCACGTCATCGCACTCGACGCGCGCGGTCACGGCGACAGCGATCGCGCCCCGGCCGGGCAGTACACCGTGGACGTGCTGGCGCGGGATATCGCCGAGGTGCTCGAGCAGATCGGCCGCCCGGTGGTGATCGTCGGCGCCAGCATGGGCGGGCTGACAGGCATCCTGGCGGCCCGCGATGCCGGGCCGCAGCGTGTCACCGGGCTGGTGCTCGTCGACGTGGTGCCGCGATTCGAGCATGAGGGCACCGAACGCATCCGGGACTTCATGACCCGCCACGTGCACGGCTTCGAGACTCTGGAGCAGGCCGCCGACGCCATCGCCGGCTATCTCCCGCACCGCCGGCGTCCGCGCAACCTCGACGGGCTGCGCAAGAACCTGCGGCACCAGCAGGGCCGCTGGCACTGGCACTGGGACCCGGCTTTCGTGACCGCCACCGGTGACGGCCCGTTCGCGAAGGTCGACGAACTCGAGCAGGCCACCATGGCGATGACGATCCCGCTGCTGCTGATCCGCGGCAAGCTCTCCGACGTCGTCAGTCCCGAAGGTGTCGAGGACTTCCTGGCCAAGGTGCCGCACGCACGATTCGTCGAACTGTCCGACGCCGGGCACACCGCGGCCGGCGACGACAACGACGCATTCACCGATGCGGTGGTCGGTTTCGTCAGTTCGTGATCGTGGCCGCCACGAAATCCAGCCGCCACAGCGCCTCGAAGAACCGCCGCGCATAGTCCTCGGTGACGGTGCCGTTCTGTGCCGCCGCCAACCGGGCGATCTGCCTGATGTTGCGCGAACCGTCGACGTGGAGCATCAGGGCGACCTGCTCGGGAGGAAGCGCCATCTGGTAACCCGGACGGAACAGGGTGTTGGCCTCGAAACCGCAGTTGAACCGGAACACCGGCACATAGTCCAGCGCCCGCTCGCCGGAGAAGTCGATGACATAGCTGTCCTTGGGCCGCTCCGGCGGGCAGGCGATGAAGAAGTGGCAGCCGTTGGTCGCCCGGTAACGGTCCATCACCGACCATTGCTTGGCGTCCGGAAGTTCGTTGACCGCATCGAAAAAGGCGTTGCCCGGCTCGAAGAACTGATGGGCGTAGTACGGCGAGTTCAGCAGCCAGGTCTGGAACACCAGTCCCGCCCCCTCGATCAGACCCAGGCAGTCCTCGACGTTGTAGGTGAGCTCTCGGCCGATCAGGAAGGTGTCCACCAGACCGGCGTCGTAGCTCAGGTCGGGTGCGATCTTGAAGTAGCTCTGCACCGGATGGTCGGGGCCGAGCATCGAAGTCGCCAGCCGCACCATCCGCACCGACTCCTCGTCCTGACGCAGGCCGAGGTCGCGGAACACCGACTGCAGCAACGTGACTCCATGCCGGCCGTACTTCGCATACACCATGATCGCGACGGCGCCGTCCGGCCGTACGCACTTGGCGAGCGCGTTGAAACCCTGCTGCGGGTCGGCCATGACCATCAGCACACCGGTGGACACCACCAGGTCGAACTGGCGGCCCAGCGTGGGCAGTTCCTCGATGGGCAGCAACTGCAACTCGAGGTTGTCCAGCCCGTACTTGTCCTTGAGGTAGCGCTGGTGATCCAGCGACGCCTGGCTGATGTCCACCCCGACCACTTTCGCCTTGGGGTTGTTGTAGGCGAACACCGCGGCCTGGTTGGTGCCGCAGCCGGCGATCAGGATGTCCATGTCGGGCCGGTAGCCGCGGTCAGGCCACAGCACCGGATGGGCGTGGGTCGGGTCGTACCACTGCCAGTTGGAGGTCAGCCAGGCGGGGATGTCCTCGATCGGCTCCGGGTAGGTCCACCGCTCGTACTGGCGGTTGATTACGTCGCTCTTCGGATCGTTGCTCATCGGCTGGGCACTCCTGAGGTTCGGTAGCTGCAGTCGGGTCGCGAGGGTGGGCGCAATCCCGACTGGCTCGGAATCGTTCACATCCTCCCACCTGCTCACACCCCCGCCGACACCGGATCGACCGCGTCGGCGCTCCGGCCAGATCCCGACGTCGTCAAGGCTGCCGCCGGTGGGTTAGAGACCACTGCTGCAGCTCATACGCGAACCCCAGCTACCAAGTGGGGAACTTCGGCAAAAACGAGGACGCCCGAATTTGCCCAGTCGCTTGCCGAAATCCGACTCACCCGGACGGCGCGTCTGCTGGCGTGGATGACCGACGAAAGCCCGGACTCCGAACCGTTCAATCGGGCACTCGATTACGTCCGGGAGGCTCTGGAAGCGATCCGGCAGCAGCACCGAGTCCGGTAGTACGGGGTCGGCGAGACCCCGGCCAGCCGGCCGGCTCA
>JAPOHV010000187.1 GCA_029979305.1 Mycobacteriaceae bacterium
CGGCTTCGACCCCGTCGGCTTCGACCCCGTCGGCTTCGACCCCGTCGGCTTCGACCCCGTCGGCTTCGACCCCGTCGGCGCAGCCGGCCACCGCGGCGGCCCCGGCCGACGCCCCCGCGGCGGTCGCCGACGCCGCAGCCGAGGCCCCGGCCGCCGACTCCGACTCCTAGGCGGCGCCGAGGCTGACCGCCACCTCATTGCGGCGGCGGAACGGAATCGTCCAGGGCGGATCGTAGAACCAGGTGACCGGCTCGCCTGCGGTGGTGACGCCGTTGTCCTGCAGCGTTTTCAGCAGCTCGGTGGTCCGCGTGGCGACCGCGTCCGGGCTGGCGAGACCGGAGAATCGCAGCACCGCGACCCGCTCGCCGGGAACCGTCACCAGGCGCACCCGCTCGTCGTTGGGTGTGGGCAGAGTGTCCAGGCTGTGCTTGGACGGCATGAAGAAGCGGATCACCCACTGCCCGGAACCGCCCCGCTGGGCCGAGACCGGTGCCGTCATCGCGATCTTCTCGCTCTGCTGCTGGGCCACCGGCGCGGTCATGGCGATCTTGGTCTTGGCCTGGTTTCCACCGAAGATGTAGCGCGCCAGCCGCCGGAAGCCCTCGTTGCGCGCCGGCTCCTCGTCGGCGTCGATGGACGTCTCGGCGGCGATCCTGGGCCCGTAACGGCGGATCTCGACATCGCCGATCCGCCGCTCGACGGTGAACGACGGCTCCTCGGTTCCGTGGCGGATTCCGACGACGGTGCCGCCGGCCTCGGCGACCTGACCCAGCACCTCGGCGATTTTGTTCAGCATCACGACTCCCTCACTGTGCGTTGACGACCATTCAACGCCCGACGGGGATCGACGGGTTCCGGCGGGGCATCGCTGATAGTTTCCCCAGCGTGAGGGAAGTGATCGTTGCGTTGCCGCTGTGGCTGATCGTCGCCGCGATGGTGCTGCTCTTCTGGGCCGTGACCATGGCGGCGAGGGCCGTGGTGATGCGCCGCCGGGACGAAGAGGCCCGCGAGGCGCTCGCCGAACAGGCCAACGGCCTGCTCACCGGGGTGGCCGCGACCTTCGCCTTCTTCGTCGGCTTCGCCATCTCCGCCAGCTGGGGCGCGGTGACCGCGGCACAGACGGCTGTCGAACAGCAGGCCACCGCGGTCCATCAGATGGCCTGGGACCTGGCCAACATCTCCGACCGCGCGGAGTCGGCCGCACTGCTGGACAAGCTCAAGATCTACGCGGCCACGGTGGTCGACCAGGACGAAGACTTCCTGATCCGGGGCGAGACCGCCCACCTGCCGTCGGCCGAGCCACTGGACCGGTTCGAGAACGCGCTTCTCGCCTACGCCTACGGGCCCACAGCGGTCGACCGGCAGGCGTCGAGCCTGATCGCCGCCGCGACGACGCTCAGTTCCTCCGCCGCCTCCGTCGAGGCGGTCGCCAACCGCGCGCTTCCCCGCCCGCTGTTCGCCCTGCTGATGGTCGTCGGGGTGCTGGCCTCGATCCTGATGGGAATCAGCACGGTGACCTACAGCAGGCCGTCGCTGATCTTCCTCTGGTGTCTGATTCCGGCGTTGTCGATCACGACCGTTGTGGCGCTGGCCTACCCGTTCGCCATCCGGTCCGGGGTGACGCTGGCGCCGATGCGGACCGTGTCGCTCCAACTGGCCGGTCAGTGAGGGCTAGCGGGTCAGTCGGGCGTAGCGGGCGCGGTGGTGGTCGGTGGAGCCGAACTCGTACTGCAACGCGGTGAGCCGCTTGAAGTAGTGGCCGACGGCCAGTTCCTCGGTCATGCCCATGCCGCCGTGCAGTTGCACCGCGTTCTGGCCGACGAACCGGGCTGCCCGGCCGACGGTGACCTTGGCCGCCGAGACGGCACGCGCACGTTCGGCGGGTTCGGCGCCGAGCCCGAGGGTGGCCAGGTACGTCGCCGCCACCGCCTGTTCGACCTCCATGTACATGTCGACCATCCGGTGCTGCAGCACTTGAAAACTCCCGATCGGCTGGCCGAACTGCTGGCGCTGCTTGCAGTAGTCCACGGTGTCGGCGAGCACCTTGCGCATCGCCCCGACCGCTTCGGCACAGACCGCGGCGGCCCCCTCGTCGCGGGCCTGCTCCAGCGAGGCCGCCGCGTCCGCGTCCAGGAGTGCATCGGCCGGCAGCCGCAGTCCTGCGAGAACGATGTCGGCGGCGCGACGGTCGTCGACGGTGCGATAGGCGTGCATCGGGACACCGGCCGCCGTCAGGAACAGTCCGGCGCGGTCGCCGGTGCGCGCGGCGATCAGCAGATGCGTGGCGATGGGTGCGTCCATGACCACCGCGGGTGATCCGGTCAGGACCCACTGCTCCCCATCGCGCTCGGCATCGGTGTGCGCGGGGTCCAGCGCGAGCGCGACGACGGCCGATCCGTCGGCGATCCGAGCCAGTGTCGACTCGGCCTGAGCGCCACCGGCCCGCTGCAGCAGTCCGCCCGCAACCACGACCGTGTCGATGAACGGTTCGATCACCAGTGCACGGCCGAGTTCCTCGGCGATCACCATCGCCTCCACCGGGCCTCCGCCGGTGCCGCCCGCCGACTCCGGCAGGGTGGCGCCGAGGATGCCGAGTTCCTCGGCGAAGCCGCGCCAGATTTCCGGCTGCCAGCCGGTGCCGGTCTTGGCGGCCGTCCGGCTGCGCCGCAGGTCGTAGCGCGCGGTGAGAAACTTGTTCAGGCCTTCCCGCAGCATGTCCTGCTCGGGGGAGAGGTTGAAGTCCATACGCTCAGAGCCCCAGGGTCGCTTTGGCCAGAATGTTGCGCTGAATCTCGTTGCTGCCGGCGTAGATCGAGCCGGCCCGGTCGTTGAAGTACCGCAGCGCCGCGACGGCCTGCCACGGCTCGCCGCTGACATAGCCGTCGGGCGGCGGCCGATAGTCGGCCACCGGGCCGCCCGGTCGGGTGGCGTGCGGCTGGTAGACCCGGCCCCGCGGGCCCGCGGCCTCCATCGCCAGTTCGGTGATCGCCTGGCTCAACTCGGTGGCCAGGATCTTCAGCATCGACGATGTAGCGCCGGGATTGCGGCCCTCGGCCACGACGGCCAATACCCGGTACTCCAGTATCTCCAGCACGTCGGTGCGGATCCGGACGTCGGCGAGTTTGGCGGCGAAAGCCGGATCATCCAGCAGCGCAACGCCATCCGGCCCGGGGCGGCCGGCTTCGGTGGCGATCGACTCGGCCATCACCTGCAGACCCGGGGCGGCCGCACCCCCGCCGCGCTCGAACTCCAGCAGGTACTTGGCCACCGTCCAGCCGTCGTCGATCTGCCCGACGACGTTCGACTTGGGCCCCCGCACCGAGTCGAAGAAGATCTGGGTCTGGATCTCCTCGCCGGACGTCATCACCAGCGGGCGGATCTCGATGCCCGGGGTGGTCATATCGATCAGCAGGAAGGTGATGCCCTGCTGTTTGCGTTCGGCGCGGGTGGTGCGCACCAGCGCGAAGATCCAATTCGCCTCCGCAGCGTGGGTGGTCCAGATCTTGCTGCCGGTGCACACCAGATCCCCGCCGTCGTCGACCGCGGTCATCGACAGTGATGCCAGGTCCGAGCCGGCCTCGGGTTCGGAGTAGCCCTGGCAGAAGAACACCTCGCCGGTGAGGATGCGCGGCAGGAAGTAGTCCTTCTGTGCCGGTGTGCCGAAAGCGATGATGGCGTGCGCCACCATGCTGATCCCCATCGGCGACAGGCTGGGGGCGCCGGCCAGGGTGGACTCGCGGCTGAAGATGTAGTGCTGGGTCAGCGTCCAGTCGCAGCCGCCGTACTCGGCCGGCCATGCCGGTGCCGCCCAGCCGCGCTCGTGGAGGATCGCCTGCCAGGCCATGCTCGCCCGGTGATCGGCGTAGACGCTGGTCATCAGCCGGCCGGCCCGGCGCAGGTCCGGGGTGAGCTTCTCGTCGAGGAATGCCCGCACCTCATCGCGGAACTCCAGGTCCTTCGCCGACCACGCCAGATCCATCGGTGTCCCCTCAGCTGCGGACGGGTGTTGGCAGAACGGTAAACCCCTCGGACGGCCGCCGTGGCGCCGGGTCGCGTGCGGTGTTTAACCGCCCCTGGAGTTGGGAAAAGAAGATGCAGACGCCGACGCGTCGCACAGACCGGCCCCGGAGAGGCCCGGTCCCTGACAAAGGGGCCGGGCCTTTCGTTCGCGCCGTACCGTGACAGCCGTGGTGCACCGACTGGGTGGGATCGCGGCCGCTGCCGCGTCCCTGGCGCTCGTGCTGGGCGGGTGCGCCCGGGTGGAGACGACGCCGGATCCGGTGGTCGTCTTCGGCGCGGCCTCGCTGAACAAGGCGTTCACCGAGATCGCCCGGCGGTTCGAGACCGACAACCCCGGGGCGGTGGTGGAGTTCACCTTCGCCGGGTCGGCCGACCTGCTCTCCCAACTCGCCCACGGCGCGCCGGCCGACGTGCTGGCCACCGCCGACACCGCCACGATGGACCGGGCGGTGCAGGCCGGCCTGGTGTCGGGCGCCCCGGTCGATTTCGCCGCCAATACGCTGACGATCGTCGTGGCGCAGGGCAACCCCAAGCGCATCGCGTCGCTCACCGACCTGGCCCGGCCCGATCTCGCGGTGGCGGTGTGCGCGCCGCAGGTGCCGTGCGGAGCGGCCACCGTCAAGGCCGCCAAGGCCGCCGGCGTCGCGTTGAGTCCGGTCAGCGAGGAGTCGCAGGTGACCGACGTGCTGACCAAGGTGACCAGCGGGCAGGCCGACGCCGGCGTCGTCTACGTCACGGACGCGGCTGCTGCGGGCGACACCGTCACCGCGCTGGCCATCCCGGACTCGCCGGTCAACCGCTATCACATCGCAGTGGCGCGGGACTCGCGCCACCCCG
>JAPOHV010000064.1 GCA_029979305.1 Mycobacteriaceae bacterium
CGCCGCGGGCGCCGCGGCCGAAGCGTGGGTGCGTCGCGCCGCGGAAACCGTTGGGGCTGAGATGGATTCAGTGATGTCCGGTGTCGCAGCCGGAACCGCTGGAGCCACGGCGTTGGGGCTCTTGCGTCGCGGCGTGGTCAGAGCCGGACGCTGGTTGTCACGCGACGGGGAGTTGGCGGCGGGGAGTTGGGTATTGGCCCCGTCGCGCGTGGCCGATCGGGTGGGCGCGGAATCGGCCGCGTCAGCGGCCTGTGCGGCTCTGGCCGCCCGGCGCGTCGAGGGACGGGGGGAACTCTTGGGCGCCGACCCGCTCGCCGACCCGTCCTCGGTCGATCCCGTCGATCCCGCCGACCCCGTCGTATCGGCGACGGCCACGGCCGGTAACGCCACCACGGCCGCACCGACACCCAGTGCGACGGCCAATGCACCGACCCGGCCGACGTAGCGACCGTGACGGTTGGGGGACGGAAACTCCGATGCGCGCATGTGCTGATTCCTAACTGAGGGGCGGCGAACGGCTAATACTAACCACGGCGCAATTACGCGTTCGGCAAATTCGAAATCCCGATCGCTACGAGTTCCGGCGTGGACGGTCCGCGCCCTACCAGGGAGACTGCCTGCCGTCGTTTCCGCAGATCAGAAACTCATTACAGGTGAATTCCCTGTTGATTGGGGCAGAAAAATAACTTTGTTACGCAAAATGAGGGCAACCCCGGGGAGTGTGATATTCCGAGGCGGTCGGCAAACTCGCGCCGACGACGTGAAGCCGCCTTATCGGCGCCGTCAGAGGTTGAAACGTTCCTTGATCTCGCGGGTCTGAACCTGCTCGACGATGATGCCCAGCAACGGGATGGTGCCGGCCAGCAGCACCCCGATGGTCTTGGCGATGGGCCAGCGCACCTTCACCGCGAGGTTGGCCGTGAACAACAGGTATACGAAGTAGACCCAGCCGTGCACCACGCCGATCCAGCTCGGCGGGTTGTCCACCTTCACCACATACTTGAGGACGATCTCGTAGCAGAGCGCGATCAGCCAGATGCCGGTCGTCCAGGCCATTACCCGGTAGCCGGTCAGCGCGGAGCGGATCTTCTCGACCGGGGTGATCGGCGGAGTGTCGGTCATGGGGTGGTCCTGTTCTGGTCGGGCCCGCCGGCCGCGCGATCGGCCTCGGCGAGTTCGGCGAGGTAGGCGTTGTAATCCTGCAACACCGGGTCGGTGTGCTGCCTGGCCGCCGCGGGACGCTGGGGCAGCAGCCCATCGGGCAGTTGGGTCATCTCGCCGTCGGCACGCGGCTCGGGCGGGCTCTGTTCGTAGACGACGAACTTGCGGTAGGCGTACACACAGAACGCGGCGAACATCGGCCACTGCAGGGCGTAGCCCAGGTTCTGGAAGCTGCCCGAACCGGACTCCCAGCGGTTCCACTGCCACCAGCCCAGCGCCAGACAGCCCGAGGCCGCGACGGCCACCAGCAGGATCAGCCCGAAGCGGCGCCGGCGGGTGATGGACACCCGTCGACGGTACCGCGCGGTGGCCGTTGGCCTCGACCTGCCGCGTTAGGATCGGAGGGCTTGCGGGCGTGGTGAAATGGCAGACACGCCGGCTTTAGGTGCCGGTGCTCGAGAGAGCGTGTGGGTTCGAGTCCCTCCGCCCGCACTGGACGCGACGAGCGACACCTGCTGCCAGGTTGTCTGGGGTGTTTGCGACCGCCACCGGGGTGGATCAGGGCTGCGACCCCTTCGCCACACTGGGTAGCAATCCGGTAGCATTTCAGTATGAAATTGAGCGTCAGCTTGTCGCAGGAGGATCTCGCGGCGTTGGACGCCTACATCGAGCGGACGGGGTTGCGGTCCAGGTCGGCGGGTGTGCAACGGGCGATCCGCATGCTCGCGCACCCAAACCTCGAAGACGACTACGCCCAGGCATGGGCGGAATGGTCGGCCACCGGTCACGAGCAGGTATGGGACAACGCTGCCGCAGACGGGTTGGACCTTGCTCCGCGGTGAGATATGGCAGGTCGACTTCGAACCCGTCCAAGGCGAAGCGAACAAACGCAGGCCCGCGGTGATCGTCAGTAATGACCGTGCGAACACCGTCGCAACGCGACTCGGCCGGGGTGTCGTCACCGTGGTTCCGATCACTAGCAACACCGACAAGGTCTACCCGTTCCAGGTGCTGCTCGCCGCAACAACCAGTGGACTTGGTGTGGAATCGAAGGCGCAAGCCGAACAGATCAGGTCGGTAGCGTTGGTGCGACTGTCTCAACCCCTGGGCAGGGTTTCTCCCGAGGAGCTATCGGCGATCGACGATGCGCTCAGACTTCATCTCGGGCTGGATGCCGACGCTCATTAGTTGCGTGCCGGAGAGCACAGGGGGTACCGCCGGTCCGCTGGATCCAAGAGGCGTCCGCGAGAGCAGGTAAGGAGAGCGCCGTCGACGCCAGGCAGCTCGCGCGCTGATCGTTGCCGGCGTCGACGGGCTCTGCAATATGTCGCGGACCCCGACCCCGATCGTGGTCAGCATGACATTGAGGCGATGATCGCGATGATCATTTGCTATGCCGACATTCGGCCCACGACGCGAAGCTAGAACGGGTTCGAATTCTGCGTTCGGGTCGGGCGCGGTTCGGTGCCGGAGATCAGTCCTTTCGGTCGGATGCCCTTCGCCCCGCCCTGGACCGGTTGGGTTTTGAATCAGCGGTGATGGAAACACCTGTCGCTTGGCCGGACTCTTGTATGGTTCGGCCATGCATCAGCCCAGATCGCTGCGCTCGCTGTACACGCGCAGCCCGCTGCTGCATTCCTGCTGTTGTCGTTGATCGCCGATACCGCCTCGGCAACGAACCCCGCGTTGATCAACACGACCGAACAGAGACCGCTGATGCCCTCCCCGCCCCTGCTGCCCCCGCCGCGGGCTGCAAGCCGTAAGGCGGCGGTGCGGCGTGCGGCGCGTGTCGGCGCGCTGCTGTCACTGCTGCTGGCGCTGGCGCTGACGTTCCCCGTCAACGCCGGCGCCGACCAGTGTTCGCCGCCGGGCCAGCAGTCGGCCAGCGCACTGCCGACGAACCTGGCGGCTGCCGCGGCGGGCCCGGGGGAGGACAAGTACACCACCGCTACCGCCGAACCGCTGGCCGCCGTGAAGACCGACGCGCTGCGGCTGATCACCCCGGGGACGCTGACGGTCGGCACGCTGTCGGATGCCCCGCCGAGCATCTGTATCAACTCCCAGGGCCAGTTCACCGGGTTCGACAACGAACTGCTGCGGGCGATCGCCGAGAAGATCGGCCTGAAGGTCAAGTTCGTCGGCACCGATTTCTCCGGGCTGCTGGCCCAGGTCGCGAGCCGGCGTTTCGACGCCGGCTCGTCGTCGATCACCACTACCGAAGCACGCAGGCGCACAGTCGGATTCACCAACGGCTACGACTTCGGCTATTTCTCGCTGGTGGTGCCCGCGGGATCGCCGATCACCGGATTCGACCAGCTGGGCCCGGGACAACGGGTCGGGGTCGTGCAGGGGACGGTGCAGGAGGCCTACGTCGTCGACACCCTCGGTCTGCAGCCGGTGAAGTTCCCCGACTACAACACGGTGTATGCGAGCCTGAAGAGCAACCAGGTCGACGCCTGGGTCGCACCCTCGCAGCAGGCCCAGGGCACGGTGCGTCCGGGCGACCCGGCGGTGATCGTCGAGAACACCTTCAGCCTCGATAATTTCGTTGCCTACGCGGTGGCCAAGGAGAACCAGCCGCTGATCGACGCCCTCAATGCGGGACTGGACGCCGTGATCGCCGACGGCACCTGGTCGCGGCTGTACTCGGACTGGGTGCCGCGGGCACTGCCGCCGGGCTGGAAGCCGGGCTCGAAGGCCGCGCCGCTGCCGAAGCTTCCCGACTTCGCCGCCATCGCCGCCAGCGCAGCCCCGGCGGCCGCCGCCCCGGTCGTCGGCAACAAGTCGGTCTTCACCCAGCTTCGGGAATCCTTCCTGGACTGGGATCTGTACAAGAAGGCCATCCCGGATCTGCTCAAGACCGGCCTGCCCAACACCCTGATCCTGACCTTCTGCGCCAGCGTCATCGGACTGGGTCTGGGCCTGCTGCTGGCGGTCGCGGGTATCTCCCGGTCGGCGTGGCTGCGGGTACCCGCCCGGATCTACACCGATATCTTCAGGGGCCTGCCCGAGGTGGTGATCATCCTGATCATCGGGCTCGGCATCGGCCCGCTCGTCGGCCCCCTCACCGGGAACAACCCCTATCCACTCGGGATCGCCGCGCTCGGCCTGATGGCGGCCGCCTATATCGGCGAGATCCTGCGGTCGGGCATCCAGAGCGTCGACCCCGGACAGTTGGAGGCCTCCCGCGCGCTGGGCTTCAGTTACCCGGCGTCGATGCGACTGGTGGTGGTGCCGCAGGGGGTGCGCCGGGTGTTGCCGGCCCTGATGAACCAGTTCATCTCGCTGCTGAAGGCGTCCTCGCTGGTGTACTTCCTCGGACTGGTGGCAAGCCAGCGTGAACTGTTCCAGGTCGGCCGCGACCTCAACGCCCAGAGCGGTAACCTCTCGCCGCTGGTCGCCGCGGGATTGTTCTATCTGGCCCTCACCGTCCCGCTCACCCATCTGGTCAACCGTATCGACGAGCGGCTGCGTCGCGGTAAGCCGCCCGAGGAGGACGACACCGTGCCACCGGCAACTGCCCAGGAGATGGTGTGAGCGCCGGGGATCGCGCCCGACCCGCGTCGGTGTCGTTGGGGGCGCGTGACATTCACCTCTCGTTCGGGTCCAACGCGGTGCTGCGCGGGGTGAACCTCGACGTTCCGGCGGGTACCACCGCGGCGATCATCGGGCCGTCCGGCTCCGGCAAGTCCACGCTGCTGCGCAGCCTCAACCGGCTCTACGAGCCTGACCGCGGCGACATCCTGCTCGACGGGCGGTCGGTCCTCGGTGAGGATCCCGACCGGCTACGCCAGCGAATCGGCATGGTGTTCCAGCACTTCAACCTGTTCCCGCACAAGACCGTGCTCGACAACGTCACGCTGGCGCCACGCAAGATCCGGGGTCTGCCGGCCGACGAGGCCCGCGAGCTCGCGCTCGACCAACTCGAGCGGGTCGGGCTGCGGCACAAGGCCGATGTCCGGCCGGCAACGCTGTCAGGCGGGCAGCAGCAGCGTGTCGCGATCGCCAGAGCGCTTGCGATGCAGCCCGAGGTGATGTTCTTCGACGAGGCCACCTCGGCACTGGATCCCGAACTGGTCAAGGGGATCCTCGGGCTGATCGCCGAACTCGGCGCCGATGGGATGACCATGGTCGCGGTCACCCACGAAATGGGTTTCGCCCGGTCCTCGGCGGACACCGTGGTCTTCATGGACCACGGGGTGGTGCTCGAGTCCGGTCCGCCGGAGCAGATCTTCACCGCGGCCGAGACCGAACGGCTGCAGCGCTTCCTGTCGCAGGTGCTCTAGCTCGCCGCGCCGTCGGAGCGAGTTCGGAAAAAGATCACCGCGATCTGAAGTGCTTTGCGGCGTAGTCGCAGCTCAGGGAGGTGGAGTTGAGCTCGCGCAGATCGAAATCAATGCCCGTCATGCTACTTTTCCCCCATGTCCCGGAATTCTCAGCGGCGAGAGTGTTGTCGGACGCCCCGCTGCGCCTGATCCTTCCCGGTTCCTGACCGGAGCGATCGGCAGGTGACACCTGAATCGCCCCGACTTCCAAAGGACACCCATGGCCGACAAGACCGTCTCGACACTCGCGCTTCGCAGCGTGCTCGCCAACGTCGTTGCGCCGGCGCTTCGCACGCCGGAGTCCGCCGCGGCGGTGGTGTTCGCCGTCGCGCGCCAGCACGGCCCGGTCGCTCGTGACGTCATCGCCGCCAGCAGCGACCTGTCCATCGCCACCGTCAACCGGCAGGTCAGTGCCCTGCTGGATGCGCAGCTGCTGCGGGAGCGCCCCGATCTCGCCGTGCCGGGCGCCATCGGCCGGCCCCGGATCCCGGTCGAGGTCAACCACGAGCGCTACCTGACCGTCGGCGTCCACATCGGCGCCCGCACCACCAACATCGTCGCCAGCGATCTGCTCGGACGCACCCTCGACGCGGTGGAGACGCCCACCCCGACCGGTGGCCAGGACCCGGCGCTGATCTCGCTGGCGCACAGCACCCGCCGCTATCTGAGTCGCTGGCACCGGCGCCGCCCGCTTTGGGTCGGGGTGGCCGTCGGCGGCGTGGTGGACAGCGCCAACGGCACCGTCGACCATCCGCGGCTCGGCTGGGCACAGGCCCCGGCCGGTCCGGTGCTCGGCGATGCGCTGGGGCTGCCGGTGTCGGTGGCCTCGCACGTGGACGCGATGGCCGGCGCGGAACTGCTGATCGGCAAGCACCCGCACGGCGGCGGCAGCAGCCTCTACATCTACGCCCGCGAGACGGTCGGCTTCGCGCAGGTGATCGACGGCGGGGTGTACACCCCGGCCAGCGGACCGGGAACGATTGCCGGACTTCCGGTGTATTCCGAATTGCTCGGCGGCACAGGACAATTGGAGTCGACCGTCAGTGACGAGGCAGTTGTCGCCGCGGCCCGCAAGCGCGGTCTGCTGCCCGCCGCCGGTCCCAACTCGTCGTTGCCGACGCTGCTGCGGATCGCCAAGGGGGGCGACAGCCCGGCGGCGGTCGACGCGTGCGAGCTTCTCGCCGAGCGGGCGCGGATCCTCGGCGGCGCCGCGGCGCTGCTGCGCGACATGCTCAACCCCGACGAAGTGGTCGTCGGCGGACAGGCCTTCACCGACTTCCCCGACGGCATCCGGGGGGTGCGTGCCGCTTTCGCCGAACGTTCGCTGCTCGGCGTGCGGGAGATCAGGCTGACCGGTTTCGGCGGCCGGGTGCAGGAGGCGGGCGCCGGCATCGTCTCGCTGAGCAGCATCTACGCCGACCCGCTGGGTGCGCTGCGCCGGGTGCGCGGCCGCCAGGCCGATCTGGTGCACTCCAGCTGAGTAGCTAGAAGACGGTGTAGCCCCCGTCGATCACCAGGGTCTGCCCGGTGATGTAGCCCGAGCCCGGGCCGGCCAGGAACACCGCGACGGCCTCGAAATCCTCCGGGGTGCCCCAGCGGCGCAGCGGCACCCGGGGCAGGATCTTGGCCTGCGCGGCCGGGGAGTTCAGCAGGCCCTCGGTCATCGCCGCCCGGGTCCAGCCCGGTACCAGCGCGTTGACGCGGATCCCGTTGCGCGCCAACTCCACCGCCAGCCCGCGTGCCATGGCCGTCAGTGCCGCTTTGGCGCCCGCGTAGTGGGTGGCGAACGCCAGTCCGTCGCTCATCGACACGCTGCTGGTGAACACGATCGAGCCCGAGCCGCGCTCCTTCATGTGCCCGGCCACCGCCCGCACGGTGTAGAACTGGCCGTCGAGGTTGACCGCCATCACCCGTCGCCACTCCTCGGTGGGCATCTGCTCGATCGGGGACGAGTGACCGGGAACCCCGGCGTTGGCGAAGCAGGAGTCGATCCGGCCGAAGGCCGCCAGGGTCGCCTCGACGCCGGCGGCCACCGCGTCCTCGTCGCTGACGTCGACCCGGAAGGCGGCGACCGGGGCGTCGGACCGCTCGGCCGTCAGCTCCGCGACGGCGGCGTGGTTGCGCTCGGCGTTGGTGCCCCAGATCGCCACCGACGCCCCCGCCCGGCGCAGTCCGCGGGCCATGCCCAACCCGATTCCGCTGTTACCGCCGGTGACCAGGGCGACGTGTCCGGTCAGATCGTGCCAGGGCTTCATGCTCATCCTCAGATCATGTCCCGGGCGCTGAGCCAGCGCATGATCGGCCAGCCGACGAACACCGGGATCCAGACCGTCAGCACCCGGTAGAGCAGCACCGCCGGGACGGCGATCGCGGTGGGGACCCCGAAGGCCGCCAGGCCGCCGATGAGCGCCGCCTCCACCGCGCCGACGCCGCCGGGTGTCGGCGCGGCCGACGCGAGCGTCCCGCCGACCATCGTCACGACCGTGACGGTGACGAAGTTGGTGGTGCCGCCGAATGCCTGAACGCTGGCCCACAGCGTCAGCGCAGCGCCGAGAGTCGTTCCCGCGCAACCCAATACGATCAGCGCGAACCTCTTCGGCTCGCGAACGAGCTCCACCAGGTCGGTGCCGACCTCGTTGATCTTGGGCCGCACCGCGGTCTCCAGCCAGTGCCGCAGCTTCGGCACGAACAGGAAAGCGCCGACGGCGCCCAGGGCCAGCCCACCGATCAGGTAGAGCAGGGTGAGTTTGGGCACGAAGTGGGACAGGTCGGCCGAGGCGCCGGCGGCGACGGAGAAGAAGATGAGCAGTGCGATGTGGGTGATCACCTGGACCGCCTGCTGCACGGCCACCGCCGCGGTGGCCCGCACTGTGCCCAGGCCGGCCTTCTGCAGGAACCGGGTGCTCAGCGCCAGGCCGCCCACCCCCGCCGGAGTCGTGGTGGCGGCGAAGGGGTTGGCGAACTGCATGACCACCAGGTGCCGGAATGAGACCACTTCGCCGGCGCACGCCCACAGCCCGGCGGCCGCGCCGACGTAGGTCATGGCAGATACGAACAGGCCCAGCAGCGCCCACCACCAGTTGGCGTTGCGCAACTCGGAGAAGAAGGTGGGCACCGTGCTGATGAACGGATAGGCGACGTAGACCAGAGCCACCAGCAGCACCAGCTGGATGATCTGCTTGCGGGTGAAGCGGGTGATGGTCTCGGTCTGGATGGCCTCGGCCCCGGTCTGCAGCTTGACCTCGTCGCGCGCGGCCGCCAGCACGGCCTTGGAATCGCCCAGGCTTCGGCGGACGCGCGACGGCATGGCCGAGCGGGTCAGCCGCCGCGAGGCGGCCAGCACCGTGCCGGTGCCCAGGACGTCGATCGCCGCCCGCACCGAGGCTTTCGCGCCGAACCGGTCGGAGGTGGTGGCCAGCAGCTGGGCGATGTCGGACTGCAGTTGTTCTTCGGACGCGCCGTACTCCGAGCCGCCGAAGCCGCCGAACAGCGCCGTCCCGGCGTCGACGGTGATCTCGCTGGGCCGCATGTCGCCGTGCGAGATCTGGTTGCGGTGCAGCACGCCGTAGGACTCCCACACCGCGTCGACGACGTTCTCGTCGGTGATGTGCGCCAGGCTGGTTCCGCG
Source organism: Mycobacteriaceae bacterium (assembly GCA_029979305.1). Lineage (GTDB taxonomy): Bacteria > Actinomycetota > Actinomycetes > Mycobacteriales > Mycobacteriaceae > Mycobacterium. The sequence continues at coordinate 9,115 of JAPOHV010000064.1, forward strand.
CGGGGTGCTGTGGGCGAACATGGTCCAGCCGCGCTCCAGACCGGTCAGGCTCAGCGTGGCGGTGTTGGCCACGCCGAGGTCGCCGACCGCGATGGTCATCAGTGCACGGTGTTCGACGGCGCGGTGCAGCGACATCTGCAGCGGCGCGGTTTCGTTGTCCCGCAACATGAGCCAGCGCCAGAACTGCCGCACCGCGCCGCCGCTGCGCTGGTTGGGCCCGTACATCTCGACCACCGCGTTGTTTCCCGAGCCGTCGGCCGCGGACAGCTCCAGCGGCCCCCGGCCGCCGGGGCGCACCACCGTCAGCTCGTCGGCGAGGAACCCGCGCCGGGCCAGCGCGCGCACCGCGCCGTCGAGTGGCACCTCCAGCGCGGGGGTGCCGACCACCAGTACCACCAGCGCCCCGACGAACCAGCCCACCGCCAGGCCGAGCAGCGAGCGGGCCGGAACCACGGCGCTGACCACCAGGTGGATCGGCACGAATGCCAGCAGCAGGCCCCACCACCACCGCCGCCACCGGGCCGGCAGCCACGGCCCGGACACCGTCAGCACCGCCGCGAGCATCGCGATCCAGCGGGGGTCGTCGAGGAACTGCGACAGGTTCGTCGACAGCCGCTGGCTGAGGTCGAAGTGCCAGCGCGGCGCGGCGATACCCTGGCCGCTGATGGACAGCGACAGCACCGCGATGAAGCCGGCTGCCGCGTAGGCGCCCAGCATCTTCCACTGCCGCCCGGCGATCAGCCCGATCAGGATGACGAACGGCAGCGCGACGATCGCGATGCCGTAGACCAGGTAGACCGCATTGGACTGGGCCGGGGTGAGCACACCGACGATCCGGGAGACCGACTTCTCCAGCCCCACCCAGTCGCTGCGGGTGATGAGCGAGCTGAAGATGACGATCGCCAGGAACACCGTCGACAGCCCGAGCCGCACGATGTCGTTGGTGCGGCGGGTCAGCGGCGCCAGCAGGTCACCGGTAACGGTGACCTCGCGTCCGTCGACTCGCACGCTGTCGAACCTATCGGAGCGCGGCCACGCAACCGGTCTTCGGCTCGCGTCGACGGCATTTGCAAACGAGCGGATTGATGCGACGATCGGGTCAAGATGACTGTCCCTTGGGTTCTGAGGCTCCCGGCCGCGATGGTGCTAGCCGGGTCCCTTGTCGCACTGCCGGCCGCCGCGGCCGATCCCGCCGGCTGCGATCCGTCGCCCAGCGCGGGAAACTCCTGTGCCGGCCAGCCTCCGCAGACATGGCCGCTGGCAGAGGGGAATTTCACCACCCCCGGCGATCCGGGCTGGGTGTTCTTCAAGCCTTTCTTCCACCAGGCCGGCGCCACGGGCCCCAAGGCTGACGGCTCGCGGGCAGCCCAGTACGGGTGCGGGATCGGGCCCGACGGAGTCATCGGGTGCGACCACGTGCCGTCGGATCCCTGGGGAGGAACCGGCCCCGGGTGCGGCGACCAGCGCTGCCCGCCACCGCCACCCGGCACCAACCAGACCGTGGTGAGTCCGCAACAGCCCGCTGAGTATGTCCACTCCGACGCTCCGACGTTCACCCGTGCCGTCGACGACCTGCCCGAGGGGCATCGTCTGGTCAACGGCGACGCGTGGTGCGCGGTGGGCTATCAGGGCTCGTTGACCTGCGTCAGCGGCGCCAACGGATTCACCCTCGCCTGGTGGGGCGGCGTCCTCGAGTCCTAGCGCTCGGCGTCAGACGAACCCCGCGTAGCCCAGCAATGCGGCCGCGCCGACGATGATCAGCGGGTTGGTCTTGGTGCGGACGAAGATCACCGTGGCGATCGCGGTGACCAGGTAGGCCCGCCAGTCGTGGTCGGCCGCCCGGCTCATCACCAGTGAACTGGCCAGGATCAGGCCGACGGTCAGCGGCGCGAACCCCTTCTCCACGGCGAAACGGAGCTTGGAATCCCGGGCCCGCTGCCAGGACACCGTCACCAGGTACATCAGCGTCGCGGCGGGGATGATCATGGCCAGCGTGGCCAGCACGCCGCCCAGCAGGCCGCCGGCCACACCGGCCACCGGCAGCCCTGCGGCGTAGCCGACCAGTGCGACGATCAGGATGCTGGGGCCCGGTGCGGCCTGCGAGATCGAGAAGATGTCGGCGAACTGCGAGTCGGTGAGCCAGTGGTAGCCGTTGACCGCGCGCATGTGCATCTCCGGCAGCACCGCGTTGCCGCCGCCGATCGACAGCAGCGACAGCGAGCCGAACAGGCTCACCAGCGACAGGTAGGTCTTCATGCGCCGGGCGCGGGGGAGTCGCGGTGCCGGGGCCAGGCCCAGACCAGCGCCAGCGGAGCGACGACTCCCAGCGCCAGCAGCAGCGGCCAGCGCAGGACGCCGGTGAGGATGAAAGCGGCCAGGAACAGCGCCACCGGGACCGCCCCGGTCAGGCACTTCCTCCCGGTCTTGACGACCATGGCCAGCGTCAGCGCGACGGCGGCGGCCGACGCGCCGTGCAGTGCCCCCTTGACCGCCGGCACCTCCTTGAAGGTGAAGTAGACGAACCCCAGGGCGAGGATCAGCGCCACCGGGACCAGGCACAGGCCGAGCAGCGCGGCCGCGGCCCCCGGCACGCCGCGCAGCGTGGTCCCGACGAACACCGCCAGGTTCACCTGGTTGGCGCCGGGCATGATCCGGCACATCGTCATGGCCGACAAAAACTGCTCCTCGGTCATCCACCGGTTGCGCACCACGACGACCTCGCGCGACCACGCCCCCAGCCCGCCCCCGAAGGAGGCCAGCGCGATGTGGTTGAAGCTCAGGGCGATGCCGGGCAGCGAGACACGCGGCGGCGCAGCGGCCGGCTCACTCATGAACCAGATCGTGGTCGTACGGGAAGTCGTCCTCGGGATGCTCCGCGGCAGCCAGCGGATCCGGCGGCTCGTAGCCGTGCGAGGTCTCCCAATCGCTGTCGAAGACGGCCAGTAGCCGTCCGACCACATCCGGGTCGTCGGTGGTCAGCCCCAGTTCGCGGCGGGCGTCGAAGGCGCTGCGGTCGATGTTCATCGACCCGACGAGGGCCTCGCGCCCGTCGAGGATGATCAGCTTGGCGTGCACCCGCAGGTTCTTCTGCTTGTGCACCTTGACCCCGAAGCGCCGCAGCGTGCGCAGCGAGGAGAAGGTGTCCAGGACGTCCCACTCGCTGATGCCGTGCTTGCCGCCGCAGAGCACCTTGATCCTGACGCCGCGGTCGGCCGCGGCCGCCAGCCGGTCGAGGATGACGGCGTCGACGTACTTGGGGTGCTGGACGTGCAGATGGGTCGTCGCCCGGTCGATGAAACGGGCCATCTGATAGCGCGAGTTGGAGTTGCTCCACAGCAGCCCGCCGTCGTACAGCGGGTCGTAGTCGCGGCGGTCCCAGTCCGCGTCGAACACGGCGGTGATCTGTTCGACGTGGCGCGGGTCGTAGGTGATGATCCCGTAGTCGCGGGTCAGGGTGAAGTACTTGATCATCAGGTTGTAGGTGGCCACCATGGCGGCCTTGCCGTCGACCACGATCGACTTCTCGTGCGTCACATAGAACTTCGGGTAGGACCACTGCACATCCACCCCGGCGTGCTGGAACTGTTCGTAGGTCTCGTCGTTGGCGCGGTCGCCGCTGGACCGCTGGGCGTTGAGCATCACCCGCACCTTCACCCCGGCGTTGTGCCGGTCGATGACGGCCTCGATGAGGCTGGGCTCGGTGAAGGTGAACTGCTTGATCAGCAGCGAGGTGCGCGCGCCGGCGATGAACTCGCGGACCGGCTCGAGGCCGTCATCCGGCTCGACGATCAGCCGGGGTGGCGTCTCAGACATCACTGGCGCAGATGCTAACAGCCGCGGCCCGGTCAGCCGGGCGGCGTCGGGGGTGCCGGGGCGCCGGGCTGCTGGGTGAATTCCTCCGGGGACTGCTGGCCCAGCAGCGCACCCTTGAGCGCTCCGGCCCCGTACATCTCGTAGATGCGCCGCAGGAAGGCGATCCGGCCGGTGCCGGGGGCGTCCTCGTCCGGACCCAGGCCGGGGGCCGGTGTTCCCGCGCCCGGCGCGGCCGGTTCTAGGTTCTGCGGCAGCAGGTAGCCGGGGCTGAACGCGCTGAGATCGGGGACGGCGACCCCGGCCGCCTCACCGGGAGCGGCCGGGACGGGGTTCTGGCCGAGTATCAGGGCGTTGGTGTAAGCCGACAGGTCGGGCAGGCCCAACGGCCCGGCCGGTGCGCTGCCGCTCTGCGCCAGGGCGTTGCCGATCCCCGAGACCGGCGGCGCCGGCGCCGGCGTGGTCTGGACCGGGGGTGTGTCGACGGGCGGTGCGGGCTCCGCGGCGGCCGTTCCGGGGCAGGCCAGGGTGACGGCGGCGAGCGCCGCGGCGAGCGCGGGAAGACGTCGGCTCACCATCGTCCTTTCGGTCTCAAACCGGATAGGGTTGCCGTCATGCCGAAGCACCCGTTGATCTTCGCAGTGCCCGCGATGGCCGCCGCGGTCGGGCTGGCCCCGGTCGCGTTCGCCGATCCGCCCAGCATTCCCACGCCCGGCTCGGAGTCGGCCGCCGCCACCATCGGCGACCTCGACGAGGCCGGCTTCGACGTTCAACTCCAGTACAGCAACGGCTCTCCGGACTCGCCGCTGTCGCAGTGCACGGTCACCGACATCAACACCGTCGGCGCCGCGGGCAGCCAGCCGATCGCCTACGTCACCATCGACTGCGAGCGGTAGCCCGGGTCAGCCGGCCGGCGGGACCGCAACCGGCAGCAGCGGGTCCGCGGGCGGGGCATCGGCCGGCGGGGGTGCGGCCGCCGGATCCAGGTAGTACTCCACCAGCCCCGGCGGCAGCGCGGTGCCCGGCGGCGGCGCGGTGCCCGGCAGCGGCTGGCCCAGCTGGTCGCGGGGCATCCGGCCCAGGCCACTGTGCAGCAGCGCATGCACACCCTGGTAAGCGTCCACCCGGGCGAATCCGCTCGGGGTGTTCGGCGAGAGCGTGTACGGCGAGATCTGGCCGTCGTCGGGCATGCCGAAGTTCTGCGGCATCAACAGGCCGACCGCCGCCAGCGGGTCGGCGGTCGGGGCGCCCGCGGGGGTCGGGTTGCCCGCCGCGGCGCCCGGCGCCTGGGTCAGGTAGTCGGTGATCGCCTGCACGGGGTTCACACTCAAGCCCTGGCCGGCCGGGAGGAGAAGCGGCACGCCCTGGCCGGCGGCGTCCGGAGCCGGCGCGGCGCTGGCGAGCAGCGCCTCGACGTCCTCCTCCGGCAGCTTGGTGCCTCGGTAGCACAACGAGCGCAGCTCATGGGGTGTGACGCGCGTGTCGCCGCCGATCAGCTTGTGCTCGTGAAGCGCGTTGGCAAGCGAGAAGAGGATCCTGTC
>JAPOHV010000205.1 GCA_029979305.1 Mycobacteriaceae bacterium
CGCGCTGGCCCGCGAGGCGCAGTCGGCGACCGGGCTGCCCGGCGGCATCGCGATCCCGCACTGCCGCTCAGCGGCGGTGCGCACACCCTCGATCGGCTTCGCGCGGCTGGCGCCCCCGGTGGACTTCGGCGCCGGCGACGGTCCGGCCGATCTGGTGTTCCTCATCGCCGCACCGCAGGACGCCGGGGCCGAGCACATGACGCTGCTGTCCGGCCTGGCCCGCGCGCTGGTGCGCCCGGAGTTCGTGCAGCGGCTGCGCCGGGCTCCCACCGCCGAGGATGTCGTGGCACTGGTGGAGGGCGCCGTCCGGCCCGCGCCGGCCGTGACCCTGGCCTCGAAAGCGGCTGCAGGACAAACGAAGACGCTCGTGGCGATCACCGCATGCCCAACCGGGATCGCCCACACCTACATGGCCGCCGACGCGCTGAAGCTGGCTGCCGAGCGCGCCGGCGTGCATCTCCTCGTGGAGACACAGGGCTCCTCGGGCAGCACGCCACTGGGTGCGGACACCATCGCCGGCGCGGACGCCGTCATCTTCGCCACCGACGTCGGGGTGAAGGATCCGCAGCGCTTCGCCGGTAAGCCGGTGATCGCCTCCGGGGTCAAGCGGGCGATCAACGAGCCGGACACCATGATCGCCGAAGCCGTTGCCGCGGCCGGCAATCCGAACGCCGCGCGGGTCGAGGAATCCGCCGCCGGCCCGGCGCCGGGCGCCTCCCCCGCAGCGGGCCTGGGCTGGGGCACCCGGCTTCGGCAGATCCTGCTGACCGGCGTCAGCTACATGATCCCGTTCGTCGCGGCGGGCGGCCTGCTGATCGCGCTGGGCTTCCTGCTGGCCGGCTACGACATCGCCAACAAGCCTGCGGGGGCGTCGGATTCGCTGGCGCACATCATCGCCACCGGGAACTCGCTGACCGACCTGCCCAGCGGCGGGCTGTCGCAGTATCTCGGCGCGGTGCTGTTCACGCTGGGCGGGCTGGCCTTCGGCTTCCTGGTGCCGGCACTGGCCGGTTACATCGCGTTCGCGATCGCCGACAGGCCGGGTCTGGCGCCCGGGTTCACCGCCGGCGCGGTGGCCGGCATGGTCGGGGCCGGCTTCATCGGCGGCATCGTCGGCGGTCTGATCGCCGGCTTCGCCGCGCTGTGGATCAGCGGCTGGCAGGTGCCGCAGTGGTTCCGCGGCCTGATGCCGGTGGTGGTCATCCCGCTGCTGGCATCGCTGATCGTCGGCCTGCTGATGTTCCTGCTGCTGGGCAAGCCGCTGGCCGCGATCACCTCCGGGCTGACCAACTGGCTCAACGGGCTGGGCGGCGGATCGGTGATCGTGCTGGGCATCATCCTGGGCCTGATGATGTGCTTCGACCTCGGCGGGCCGGTGAACAAGGCGGCGTACGCGTTCGCCACCGCGGGCCTGAACATCGCCGAGCCGCGGTCGCTGCAGATCATGGCCGCCGTGATGGCCGCGGGTATGGTGCCGCCGCTGGCGATGGCGCTGGCCACAACGCTGCGGCCGGGCCTGTTCAGCGAACCCGAACGCGAGAACGGCCGGGCCGCCTGGCTGCTGGGCGCGTCGTTCATCTCCGAGGGGGCGATCCCGTTCGCCGCGGCCGACCCGTTCCGGGTGATCCCGTCGATGATGGCGGGCGGGGCGGTCACCGGCGCGCTGATCATGGCCTTCGACGTGACGCTGAAGGCCCCGCACGGCGGCATCTTCGTGTTCTTCGCCATCGGCAAGCTGGCCTGGTTCCTGGTTGCCCTGGCCGCCGGCACCGTCGTCGGCGCGCTCGCGGTGATCACGGCCAAGCAGTTCGCCGCCGGGCGCCCCGCGCCGGTGTCACCTTCCGCCGAAACCGCCATTCCGGCGTAGAAGTTCGAGTAGAAAACACCCATACGATCGTGACGCAGACCGAGAAGGAGACCTCATGGCCAGCAAGACCGTCATCGTCGGTTCGGCGGTCGGACTGCACGCCCGCCCGGCCGCCATCATCTCGGAGGCCGTGGTCAACGCGGGCGTCCCGGTGACGCTGTCGCTGGACGGCGGCGAGCCGGTGGACGCCGGCTCGGCACTGATGATCATGACGCTGGGGGCCGTCAACGGGTCCTCGGTCACCGTGGTTTCCGACGATCCGGCGGTGGTCGACGCCATCGCCGAACTGGTGGAGAAGGACCTCGACGCCTGAGGCAGGGTCGATGAACTAGGCCAGGCCCTTGAGCATCAGGTTCCAGTACATGAACGGCAGCCCGTACTTCTTGAGGTACCAGTAGGCGCGGTGCGGCGCGGTCGGGTCGAACCCGGGGAATGACGGCTGCAGCTTGAAGTCGTAGTCGAATTCGGCGAGCAGCATGTCATGCGCTGACGTGACGATCGGGCAGGACGCGTAGCCGTCGTAGGACCCGGTGAGCGGTCGGCCGTTGAAGAACGCGTCGAGGTTCTCCACGACGACGGGGGCCTGCTTGCGGATGGCCGCGCCGGTCTTGGAGTTCGGCGTCGACCCGGCGTCGCCGAGTGCGAACACGTTCGGGTAGCGCACGTGCTGCATGGTGTGCTTGTCCACCTCCACGTAACCGGTCGGCTCGCCGGTCGACAACCTGCTGGTCTTGATCCAGTCCGGCGCGGACTGCCGGGGCACCGCGTGCAGCATGTCGAAGGACAGCGTGGTGTCGGTGCCCCCCTCGGCGACGGCGCTGACGGTCACCTTGCGGGAATCGGCGTCCACCGCGGTGATCTCCGAGAGCGTGTGCAGCTGGATGCCGTACCCGGATATCACCTTGTCCAGGTTGTCTGCGATCGCGGGGATACCGAAGATTCGCGGCGTCGGCACCACCAGGTGCACGTCGATGTTCTTCAGCACACCCTGCCTGCGCCAGTAGTCACTGGCCAGATAGGCGATCTTCTGCGGGGCGCCGGCACACTTCATCGGCCCGGACGGCATCATGAAAACTGCTGAGCCGCTACGGGTTCCGCGGATGAAGTCCCAAGTGCGCGGGGCCAGGTCGAACCGGTAGTTCGACGACACCCCGTTGCGGCCGAGCGCCTCGGGGAGCCCTTCGGTCTTGTTCCAGTCCAGCTGAATACCCGGGCACACCACCAGGGCGTCGTAGCCGTAGGACGACCCGTCCTCGCACGTGACCGTGTTGGCCTCGGGGTCGATCTCGCTGGCGGCCTTGCGGATCCAGGTGGCGCCCTTGGGCATCACCGAGGCCTCGGCGCGTTCGGTGGGCCCGGCCTTGGCCTGCCCGCCGCCGACCAGCGTCCACATCGGCTGGTAGTAGTGCTTGTCCGACGGTTCGATCACGGCGACGTCGGTGTAGCCCTTGCGCAGCAGCCGCGCGGCAACGGTGATGCCCGCGGTGCCGCCGCCGATGATGAGGACCTTGTGTCTCGCAGTGGTGCCCATGCTCGTTCCCTCTGGTGATCAGGCGTTCTGGGTGGCTTCGTCCCAGGCGTTGTAACCGCCGAGGAGATCGCTGACGTCGGCGAAACCGTGCTTGCGCAGCAGGCTCGCCGCCATCGAGGACCGATAGCCCCCAGCGCAGTACACCACGGTCGGCTTGCGCGGGTCCAATTCGGCGATCCGCCCCGGCAGCTGGCCGACCGGGATGTTGACGGCGTTCCCGATCATGCCGGCCTCGGCCTCGCCGGGGTTGCGGACGTCGACCAACTGCAACTCCGGCACGTCGGCGATGCGTTCGCCGAGCGCGGCGGTGGTCAGCCGCGAGGCGACCTCGACGTCGCCCTGGTTTTCGAACATCACCGCGAACGGGTCCTTCAGGTAGCCGATCACCCGGTCGAAGCCGATGCGGCCCAGCCGGTTCTTGCCCTCCAGTTCGCGGTCGGGGTCGGTCATCAGCACGATGTCGTCCTCCGGGGTGACCACCGAACCGGCGAACTCCGCGTAGCGGCCCTCCAGTCCGATGTTGACCGAGTCGCGCAGATGACCCGAGCCGAACTCCTCCGGGGTGCGACCGTCGACCAGCACCGCGCCCTTGGCCATCGCGTCGCGGACCTCGGCGTAGCTCATCGCCTTCGGCATCTGGGTCTCGTCGAGCAGTTCGCGGCCCTTGCGGTTGAGGATCGCATTGTAGACGAAGTAACCGGGCGCCGGGGGCTGGCCCTCGGTGACCAACTC
>JAPOHV010000055.1 GCA_029979305.1 Mycobacteriaceae bacterium
CGTGGCGATCGGGCGCAACGAGATGAAGTCCGTGCTGACCTGGCTGGACCCGGCGGCATCCCCGCGGATCACCGTCGGCGTGGGAGAGCCGTCACTGGTCGCCGCCAAGACGAAGGCTTCATGACGTCTCTGACCCGGCGCGACGCTCTCAAGTTCGCGCTGACCGCCGCAGTCCCGGCGATCGCCGGTCCCGGCCTGCTCGGCACCCCGCAGGCCTCCGCCGCCGGACTTCGACTGATCGACTTCGCCACCCGGCAGGTGTCACCGGCGCAGATCAAGGCGGCCGGCTACGACGGGGCACTGGTGTACGTCTCGGAGTTGCGCCCCGGTGCCACCTTCGACTTCAAACCGGCGACCCGCGAGTTCACCGACGGGATGCAGGCGCTGGGCCTGCGCGTGGTCAGCATCTACCAGTACGGCAAGCCGGGCTGGGTCAACTCACCGTCGGACTTCACCCGCGGCTTCGACGGCGGGGTGGCCGACGCCCAGACCGCACTGGCGCTGCACGCCGCGGCCGGCGGCCCGCCGACCGCACCGATCTTCTTCAGCGTCGACGAACCGCTGGACTACCAGCGGTGGACCGGCCAGGCCCGCAAGTGGTTCGAGGGCCTCAACTCCGTCATGGGAGTCGCCCGTACCGGCATCTACGGCGGCGTGAACGAACTGGGCTGGGCGATCGCCGACGGAGTCGTCGGGGCCTCCAGCACCCCGGGCTACCGCTGGGCCTGGCAGACCAAAGCGTGGTCGGGCGGCAAGCGCGCGCCGGGCGCCGTGCTGTTCCAGCGCGAGGTTGTCACCGCCACCGATCCCGGGGCGCTGATCGACGGCGTCAGCGTCGACGTCGACGACGTACTGGCGCCGGACTTCGGGCAGTGGGACCTGCCGCGATGAACGCCGGTGGGATGAACACACGGTGGGGACTGGCGGTCGGGCTCGGGCTGGGCGCGGCCGTGCTGTGTGGACAGGGCGTGGCTTCGGCGACACCCGACGCCGAATCCTCCGCTGGCACAACCGCGTCCGCTTCGTCGCACGCGAAACGTGCGTCTTCAGCCCGCGCACCGGTCAACCCGGCCCGCCGGGGTCCGCGCGCCGCGCGCACCGGCCCGGCGGCCGCGGCCGTCGCGGTGAATCCCGCGGTGCGTCCCCGCCGCACCGCTGTCCCGGCGGTGACGGTCGACATCCCGCCGATGCCGGTCGAGAGCACCCGGGCCTACGAGGTGTCACAGCCGGCGGTCACCGCTGCCGCCACCGCCTACGTCGCGGCCGGCGGGGACCCAGCCGACGCGCCGCGCTTCTTCTTCGGCGACCTGGCGACCGGCAGCCTGGATCTGCTGGCGACCCGCAAGCTCAGCAAGCAGCAGGTGCGCGTCGAGATGGGCAACCTGACGGTGTCGGGCTACTTCGGCGGAATCTGGTTGCGGGACACCATGAGTTCCGCCCAACCCCCGGAGCAGACCCGTGCCGCCGCACCGCCGGGCGGTCTCGTCTCTGCCCTCGGCCTGCGGATGTTCAGTGGCCTGGTCGGCGGCCTGAGCAACCTGAGCAGGGTGCCGTTGCTCTCCAAGCCTGCCGCGCACGCCTCGGTTCCGGTGCTGCTCACCCTCTACGGCTACAACAAGGGATATCTGGAGTACGTGCTGGACAATCCGCCGCCCGGCGTGCCGTCGATGCGGGACACGTTGACCTGCAACGGTTTCCTGGACTGCAACTCCAGCCTGGTCAACCTCGAGATCGCCAACCGCTATGACGGCGCCCTTGTCGACCTGGCCCACCCGCCGACGCTGCGCTGGGTGCAGATGAAGGCGTGGTCCTCGGTGCTGGAGCTGACGACCGGTCTCGGTCGCTTCGTCTGGCAGATCATCGGAGCGGGGGGCTTCTCACCCGACACCTACGCCGCGCTGGTGGACCTCAGTTCGGCCTACCTGATGATCGGGAAGGCCGCCACGCTGTCCAGCATGCAGGGCTACGCCGATTGCGACACCGACCTGGCGTCGACGGCGCTGCTGCTGCAGGCCGGCCTGTGGATGTGGTCGGGCTCCTATTTCTCCGGGCTGGCGTCCAACGCGCCGCGCGGCACCATCCCGTCCATCGTGGTTTCCTGATCCCCGCCGTGCGCGGCGAGCGCCAGCTGCTGCCAGCGTTCCCACTCCGCCAGCCGGCCGGCGTATTCGGTTGCGGCCCAGCCGAAGGCGTGCCTGCCGAGGAACACCCGTAGCGGCGGATCGGTGGCTTCGACGATCGTCAGCAGCGCTGAGCGGGCCGCTTCGGGGTCGCCGAGGTCGACCCTGCGCCCGACCCGTTCCGACTCGAACGTCGCACGCCGGCCGTCGTAGGCCGCCAGTGGCTGCGCGTACGGAGCCGCGGTGATCCAGTCGGTGTCGAAGCCGCCCGGCTCCACCAGCGTCACCCGAATGCCGAAGGGTTCGACCTCCCCGGCCAGCGCCTGGGTCATTCCCTCCAGCGCCCACTTCGACGCGTGGTAGATGCCGAGATTCGGGAATGCCAGGATGCCGCCGATCGACGACACCTGGATGATGTGCCCGCCGCGCTGCGCCCGCAGGTATGGCAGCGCAGCCTGGGTGACCCACAGCGGTCCGAAGAAGTTGGTGTCCATCTGGGTACGGGCCTCGGCCTCGGACAGTTCCTCGACGAACCCGTACTGCCCGTACCCGGCGTTGTTGACCACCACGTCCAGACGACCGAACCGGTCGTGGGCGGCGTGCACGGCCGAGAAGCACGCCGCCCGGTCGGTGACGTCGAGTGCGAACGGGGCGAACGAGTCGCCGTAGGTGTCGGACAGATCGGTCAGCGCCGCCGCGTCGCGCGCCGTCGCGGCGACGCTGTCGCCGCGGTCCAGAGCGGCGCTGGCCCACTGCCGCCCGAGGCCGCGGGAGGCACCGGTGATGAACCACGCTCGGCTACCCATGCACCCGCTCCCTCGTTTCTTGCTGGCCGCACCTTACTTCGCCATGATCGACAACCGTGCATCACGCCGTCGCGTCGCGATACGTCACGTCCTTGGCCGCGCTGCTGGCGACGTTCATCGCCGCCACCGCTCCGGCTCGGGCCGACGCGGACGTGCTGTGGCGGATCGTGCACGACCAGTGCGTGCCCGAACAGCTTCGAAACCTCGATCCGACGCCGTGCGCCGAGGTCGATGTCAGCGCGGGCGAGGACCGCGGCTACGCGGTCGTCAAGGACAGCGACGGGGTCCGGCAGTACCTGCTGATCCCCACCGCCCGGATCACCGGAATCGAGGATCCCGCGCTGCGCGAACCCGGGGCGCCTAACTACTTCGCGCTGGCCTGGCGCGCCAGGTCCTACACCGAGGCGCAGGCCGGCGGCGCCCTGCCGCGGGACTGGATCAGCCTGGCCGTCAACTCGATCGGCGCCCGCACGCAGAACCAGTTGCACATCCACATCGACTGCCTGCGCGCCGACGTGCACGAGGCGCTGCGCGGCTTCGCCGCTCCCGTCGGATCGGGTTGGTCGCCGCTGCCCGTACCGCTGGCCGGGCATCACTACGAGGTGCGCGCGATCGGAGACCTGGACACGGTGAACCCGTTCGCGCTCGACCCCGAACCCGACCCGGAACTGTCGACCCTGGTGGTGGTCGGCGCCGGAACCGAGGAGCATCCGGGGTTCCTGGTGCTGCGCCGCCGCCCCGCCCCGGGGTCTCCTGACCTGCCCGCCGGCGAGGAGCTGCAGGACCACACCAGCTGTGCGGCGCCGGTGGCGCCTAACCGCGCCGGGTCTTGATCCAGGTACCCAGATTCGACCGCAGGTAGAGCACCCCGAGCAGCACCGACAGATAGCAGGCCGCCATCACCGCCCAGGCGTAGGGCAGCAGCAGTGGCTGCCCCAGCAGGGTGAACCCGTCGAAGGCCCCGGGCGCGACGGAGAACCCGATACCCATGATGATCCCGCCGAACGTGCAGCGGATCACCCGGGGCGCCAGCGGCCCGATCAACCGGGTGCCCAGCTGGGCACGCCCGGCGACGACGGCACCGGCGAGCAGCGCGACGAACAACGCCAGGTTGGATGCGAGGTGGCCGGTCTGGCCGTGCGAGACAGCACCGAGAGCGTCGGTGTAGGCCCAGGCCCCGGAGAGGTGGACGGCCGTGACGAACAGGGCCGCGACGATCATGGTCGCGGTCCGCGGATCCCAGGCGCGACGCAGGAACTCCCGGAAGCTCTCATGCGGTCCCCACACCAGCCGCCGCACGGTCAGGCCCGCCACAACGGCCAGTCCGAGCAGGGTGAGGGCGGGATAGCTCAGCGACGTGACGGTCGCGGCGGCTGTCGAGTGGGTGGTCGCCGCCCGGCCCAGCAGATGCGGGGCGAGCAGACAGCCGAGGTAGAACCCGACGATGGTCAGGCCGAAGGTGTACTCACCGGAGCCGATGCGGGCGATGGTGCCCGTGGTGCAGGCGCCGTTGACCACCGCGCCGACCCCCAGCAGCACCCCGCCCACCGCCGACCAGACGGTCACCGGGACGACCTTGGCGTCCGGGGTGAAGCCGACCGTCAGCGACAGCAGGGTCAGCCCGCCCGCGACCCAGAACCACGCATAGACGATGGCCAGAAACCGGCCCCACGACCGGCGGTGGACGATGTCGTCGACGGCCACCACCGTGCAGGTGTTGCCGCGCTGTATCGCGGTGCCCATGACGAACACCACGACCATCGTGACGAGCAGGGCCGGCGACACCGCAGAGATGTTTGCACGCGCAGCAACGTCCGGCAAACGGTGGTTAGGACGCGCTCTCGCCCAGCGCATCGGCGACGGCCCGCTGGAACACCGCCTCCTGGGGTGTCACACCAGTCCAGCGCTGGAAGATCTGCATCGCCAACTGCACCAGCATCTCGACGCCGTCGACCACCGGGCAGCCCCGATCGCGGGCGGCCGCCAGGAACGGGGTGATCCGCGGGTTGGTGATCACATCCACCACCACGCAATCGGGACTGACGCTGTCCCACACCACCGGCACCGGCTCCAGTTCCGGCGCGCAGCCCAGGTGGGTGGCGTTCATCAGCAGGGTGGTGCCCGCCGGCAGCGTCACCTCGCCGTCCCAGTGCTGCCACCGGGTGGGAACTCCCGAGACGCGGGTGACGGTCTCCGCGACTTCCCGTCCCTGGTCCTCGCGCCGGGTCACCAGAGTGAGGTGTTCGGCGCCGGCCCAGGCGATTTCGACGGCCATCGCGCGTCCCGCGCCGCCCGCTCCGAGCATCACCACCCGCCGCCCGGTCAGGCCCGCGACCTTCTCGATGGCCTTGACCACCCCCTTGCCGTCGTTGTTGTGGCCGATCGTCCGGCCGTCCTCGATGGTGACGTAGTTGGCCGCGCCGATCGCGCGAACGTCATCGTCGACGTCGTCGAGCAGTGGGATGACCGCCACCTTCCACGGCACCGTGATGCCGAAACCGCGGTAACCCAGCGGCCGCAGTCCCGGCACCGCCAGCGCCAGGTCGGCCTCGGTGGCGATATCGCTCTTCCAGAACTGCCAGGGCAGTTCGTAGTGCCGGTAGACGGCGTCGAACATCAAGTCGATCGGGTTCTCGGCGACGGGGTGGCCCAGCATTCCGGTCATCTGTTTCTGCGGTGGTATCGCGGTGTCTCCGGTCACGTCCTGAGTGTCCACCGAACGTTCGGCCGTGTGCCACGATTGACGCCATGCGCGAGACCTTCAACAACCAGAAGGTGACCGTCGTCGTCGCCGACGACCACCCGCTGTTCCGCGATGGTCTGGTCCGAGCGCTGACCGGAAGCGGTCTGGTCGATGTGGTCGCCGAAGCCGAGGACGGACCCTCGGCGCTGGCGGCGATCAAGGAGCACCGCCCCCAGGTCGCGCTGCTGGACCTGCAGATGCCGGGAATGGACGGCGCCCAGGTGGCCGCCGCGACGCTGCGCGACGAACTGCCCACCCGGGTGTTGCTGGTGTCGGCCAACAACGACTCGGCGATCATCTACCACGCGTTGCAGCAGGGCGCGGCGGGATACCTGCCCAAGGAGTCATCCCGGTCGGAGATCGTCAACGCGGTGCTGGACTGCGCGCGGGGACGCGACGTCGTCGCCGCGGACCTGGCCTCCGGGCTGGCCGCGGAGATCCGCCGGCGGGCCGAGCCGAGCGGCCCGACGCTGAGCGCGCGGGAACGGGAGGTGCTCGGCATGATCGCCGAGGGTTCCAGCATCCCGACGATCGCCAAACAGTTGTTCCTGGCGCCCTCCACGGTGAAGACACACGTGCAGCGGCTCTACGAGAAACTCGGCGTGGGAGATCGCGCGGCCGCAGTCGCCGAGGCGATGCGCCGGGGTCTGCTGGACTAGGACCGGTTGTGCGGCGACTCGGCAACCGGGTGCTGGATTTCCTGACCAGCGAACCGCTGCGGATCCGGTCCTTCCTGAGGCTGGTGCTGATCGCGCTGATCGCGCTGCTGGTGTCGCACAACCATGTCGAGCATCGCAGCGAGATCATGTTCAACGCCGTGCTGGCGGCCTACGCCGTCGCCGCGGTCGTCTGGCTGATCTTCATCCTGACCACGCCGGGCCGGTGGTGGTACGCGCGGGCCTCGACCTTCGCCGACGTCGCCATCGTGTTCGCGCTGTGCGTCGTCTCCGGGCCGGCCACCATCTCGCTCTACCCGATCTTCTTCCTGCTGCCCATCTCGGTGGTCTTCCTCGACAGCCCGCTGATCACCGGGGCGCTGGGGTTGAGCGCCTCGTTCGGTTACCTGCTGGCCTGGGCGTTCTACGCCACCACCGAGCAGAAGATGGGGATGACGATTCCCGCGGTGGTCTACGTCCAGGTGGGATGTCTGCTGTGGTTGACGGCGGCGATCACCGCGCTGTCGTTCACCTTGGCGCGCCGGCGTTCCCGGGTCGCGATGCTGCTCGATGTGCGCCAGCGTCTGGTCGCCGAGTCGATGCGCGCTGACGCACGCAGCAAGCAGGAGTTAAGTGAGCAGTTGCACGACGGCCCGTTGCAGAACCTGCTCGCCGCACGACTGGATCTTGACGACCTTCGCGAGCACCCCACACCGGAGGGCTTCGACCGACTCGACACCGCACTGCGCGAGACGGTCTCGGCGCTGCGGACGACCGTCGGTACCCTGCACCCGCAGGTGCTCGACCAACTCGGACTGACCGCGGCCGTGCTCGCACTGGCCGAGAAGGACGAGCAGCGCTGGGGCACACCGATCCGGCTGGACGTGGCGGAGGTCGAGCGCCCGGAGTCCCAGGCGCTGATCTACCGGGCGACTCGTGAGCTACTTGCCAACGTGCACAAGCACTCCCAGGCAACCGAGGCGGAGATCACGCTGCGCCGCGAGGGACGCAGGACGGTTCTGCGGGTTGCCGACAACGGGGTCGGATTCGACCCCGACATCCTGACCCGGCGGGTACGGGAGGGCCATATCGGGTTGGCCTCCCTGGTCGCCGGCGTGGAGGCGGTGGGCGGTTCGATCGACTTCGCCCACCGGCCCGGCGGCGGGACCGCGGTCACGGTCGCGGTGCCCGACGACATCGAGTTGGGACAGCTGACCCCGGTCTGAGCTACTTCACCTCGACGGAGATCGTCGGCAGGCCGGTCGCACCGTCCGGCGCCGGCGGCGCCTGCTGCTCGGTCTGCGCTGCGCCGGTGTTGTCGGTGGCCCGCGCGGAGATGGTGTGCCGACCGGGGGTTGCCTGCCACTGGAACGTCCACAGCCGCCAGGTGTCGTCGGAGTAGCCGGCGCCGAGTTTCGCCGGCTGCCAGGGGCCGTCGTCGATGCGGACATCGACGGCCTTGACGCCGCGGTGCTGCGCCCAGGCCACCCCGCCGACGGTGACCGGACCGGCCGCGACGCGAGACCCGGTGCGCGGGACGTCGATACGGGACTGGGTCTTGATCGGCGCCTTGGGCGCCCAGCCGAGCTTGGTCCAGTAACCCTCCGCGCGGTCGAACCGGGTCAGTTCCAGATCCACCACCCATTTGGTGGCCGAAACGAAGCCGTACAGACCGGGCACCACCATCCGGGCGGGGTAGCCGTGCTCCACCGGCAGCGGCACGCCGTTCATCCCGATGGCGAGCAGCGCGTCGCGGTCGTCGGTCAGCGCTTCGACGGGTGTTCCGAGGTTGAATCCGTCGTGCGATGTGGACAGCACCATGTCCGCGTCACGCTGAACGCCACTGCGCGCCAGGATGTCCCGTAACCGGTATCCGGTCCACATGGCGTTGGAGATCAGGTTGCCGCCGACCGGGTTGGACACACAGGTCAGCGTGACGGCCCGCTCCACCACCTCGAAGTCCTTGAGATCGTCGAAGCTGTAGGTGATCTCACGGTCGACCATGCCGTGCACCCGAAGCCGCCAGTCCGACCGGGAGATCTGCGGGACACTCAGCGAGGTGTCGATCCGGTAGAAGTCGGCGTTGTCGGTGATGAAACTCGGCAGCCCTTCGGCGTCGGGCTGGACGCCGGCCGGGATCGGCGGGGCCGGCGAGGCGGCGCGCGGCAGCGCGAAGGCGTCGCGATCCCCGGCAACCGAGCGGCGGCTGCGGCCGAGGATGTTGCCGCCGACGCCGCCGAGCACACCCGCCCCGAGCAGCCCCACGGTCAGCAGCGACCGGCGCCGGTCGGGGTCGGTGGCGCCGTCCGCCGCGGCGACCGGACGGGTCAGCAGGCGCATCACCGCGATACCGCATACCGCGCCCAGCACCGTCGGGATCACATCGATCGGCGCGGCGCCCTTCTGCGCCAGCACCGCGGCACAACCGGCCAGCCCGGCCGCCGCAATCGCCAGGCTTCCCAGCGGAATTCGGCTGCGCTCCCAGATCGCCGCGATGGCGCACAGCGCTGCGACGACCACCACCACCATGACGGTGAGGAAGGTCTTGTCCGCGGTCCCGAAGGTCTGGATCGCCCATTCCTTGGCCGGGCCGGGGGTCAGGTTGATCACGGCGGTGCCGACGGCGGTGCGGGCGTCGGCGGCAGGGGAGAACAACGTCGCCGCCAACTGGGTCACCCCGAGTGACACCGCGGCGGCTGCCAGGCCCGCCCCGATCCGTGCGCTGATGGTGGACATGTGGGTCAAACTACCGCCGTCGGACCCGGTTCGTCGTTCCCCCGATCGGCCCGACATCCGGACGACGCCGCCCTCGGCCGAATGGCTGACCGGCTACCGTACCGGGACATGCGAGCGGGAAGAACCATGGAACCTCCGGAACCGGATGAGGCACTGCCGCGCCGCAAGCTGCCGTTGTGGGTGGCGCTGGCGCTGTCGGTGGCCACCGTCGGGCCCACGCTGGCGATGGCCGGTAACGGTCAGGGGCTGGTCCCCATGGTGGGCAAGTCCATCCCGCTGGTGTTCGTGATCGGACTCGTCGGGGTGGGGTTGGTCGGGTACAGCTTCGTGCGGTTGACCCGCTACCTCAACCATGCCGGATCGGCCTACGCGCTGGTGGGCGTGACGGTGGGTCCGCGCGCCGGGTTCTTCGCCGGTTTCGCGATGCTCGGCGCCTATGCCGCATTCTCGATCGCCACCCTGGCGCTGACCGCGGCGTTCGCCAACTCCCTTCTGGCTGAACTGCATCGGGGTCCGCTGCCGTGGCCGGCACTGGTGGCGGCGGCTGCCGCCGTCTCGTTCCCGCTCACCGGACGCGACGCCCGCGTGCTGGCGAAGATCCTGCTGGGCATCGAGGGTGTCGGGATCGTCGCGATGGTGGCACTGTCGGCGGTGATCTTCGCCCGGGGCGGTGCGCCCTCGACCGGGGTGGACTTCAGCACGTTCTCCTTCGACGGCGTCTCGGTGCCGGCCGTGCTCGGCGGTGTGGTGGCGGCCTTTCTGTGCTGGGCCGGTTTCGAGGCCTGCGCGTCGATGGGGGAGGAGACCGCCGATCCGCAACGCAACATCCCGCGCGCCCTGATCGGCAGCCTGGCGCTCACCGGGGTGCTGTTCGTCGTCGTGATGTTCGCCCAGACGATCGGTTTCGGCACCGACAGGGCCGGCCTGGATGCGTTCGAGCACTCCGCCAACACCCTCGGTGACCTCGC
Source organism: Mycobacteriaceae bacterium (assembly GCA_029979305.1). Taxonomy (GTDB): domain Bacteria; phylum Actinomycetota; class Actinomycetes; order Mycobacteriales; family Mycobacteriaceae; genus Mycobacterium. The sequence continues at coordinate 10,030 of JAPOHV010000055.1, forward strand.
CAACACCTATGTCGGGGAGTGGTTCAGCCTGCTGGTGATCCTCACCGCCACCATCGGCGCGTTCGGCTGCCACATGGCCACCGCCGCGGCATCGGGCCGGATGCTGTTCGCCTTCGGCCGGGACGGGCTGGGCCCGAAGGCGTTGGCGCATATCAATCCCGAGACCGGCGTGCCGAGGCGGGCGACCTGGCTGATCGTCGCACTGGGACTGGCGGTCAACCTGGTGTGCGGTCTGGCCGGCTGGCCGCCCGCCGACACCGGCAACCCCGCGATCGACACCTACTTCCTGTTCGCTGTCGCCGGGTCGGTGTGCCTGATGGTGTGTTACCTGCTGGTCGAGGTCGCCGCCGCGTGGTTCGCCGGCGCCCCGCGGTTCATCGCCCTGCACGGCGGCGCGGGCCGGGTCAGCGGAGTGGCGCTGCCGGCGGCCGGCGGGCTGGTGATTCTGGTGGTGCTGTGGTTCAGCATCAAGGACTCGGCCGGCCCGACCGCACCACCGGTGCTCGGACTGTACTGGTGTGCAGCCGGACTGCTCATCGCCGTCGCGGCGTCACCGATCGCCCAACGGGTCGGCCGGGCGCTGGCCGCCGAACTGGAACTGCCGGCCCCGGCGCACGACGACCGGACCGAGACTCAGTTGAGGTAGTCGAAGGTGGAGATCATCCCGGCTTCGGCGTGATAGGTGTTGTGGCAGTGCAGCGGCCAGTAGCCGGGGTTGTCGGCGAGGATCGCGACCTTCACCGTCTGGTTGGGGATCACGATCACGGTGTCCTTGCGGGCGCCGAGGGTGCCGTCCGGGTTCATCATCGCGAAGGTGTGCCCGTGCAGGTGCATCGGATGCCACATCCGGGTCTTGTTGGTGAAGGCCATCGTCGCCTGCTGCCCCTGCCAGACGGTGAAGGGCTTGTTGTCCGGGAACGGTCCGTTGATGCCCCACTGGTAGGCGGTGTCGGAGGCGGTCAGGTTGGCCACCATCTCGTTGTCGGCCTTGGTGAATTTCAGCTGCGCCTCGTCCGGCGCCGCGAAAAGTTCGATGGTGCCGACCTTCCCGTTGAGTTCCGTCGGCTGGAAGTCGGCCGGCGGGGCGGAGCCGACCCCGGTGGTCAGCAGAGCCCGCGCCACGGCCCCCTTGCCCTCGGCGAGCGCCACCAGCGGGAAAACCCCGTCGGCCGCGGTGACGATGACGTCGTAGCGTTCGCCCATCCCGATCAGCAACGCGTCGACGTCGGTCGGCACGATCGGGAAGCCGTCGGTGTGGGTGACCTTCATCCGGTGGCCGGCAAGAGCGACACGGAACGCGGTGTCCGATCCGGCGTTGATGAATCTGATCCGGATCCGCTGACCGGGCTTGGCCTGGAATGAACTGGGCGCCTCGGGAATCCGGCCGTTGATGACGTAGTACGGGTACTGGACGTCGCCGGGGTCGCCGCCCAGCAGCGTGCTGCCGCCATCGCCGCCCATGCCGCCGCCCATGCCGCCGCCCATCGAGCCCATCGACCCCATGGCGCCCATGCCGCCCTTCTCCAGATCGTCGAGGATCTGCTGCGGCGAGCGGCCGACGCCATCGGTCCAGTCGTCCACCATGACGATCCACTCCGCGTCGTAGTCGGCTTTGGCCTTCGGGTCGTCGACGATCAGCGGGATGTAGAGCCCGGTGTCCAATTCCACGCCCACATGCGGGTGCGCCCAGTAGGTGCCCGCATCGGGCACCGAGAACTTGTAGGTGAACGACTGCCCCACCGGCACATCCGCCGTGGCGGGGGGCGCGCCGTCCATGTCGTTGCGCAGCGCGATTCCGTGCCAGTGCATCGACGTCGGCTTGTCGAGTTTGTTGGTCAGCGTCACCTGTAGCTCATCGCCGACGTTGGCCCGGATCAGCGGGCCCGGCACGCTGTCGGCGTATCCGAGCGTCTTGACCACCTTGCCGCCCAGGTCCACCGTGACCGGGCGCGGGGTGAGGGTGGCGGTGACGGTGCGGCCGGTATGGGGACGCGCCGCTTCGGCCACCCTGATCGGTTCGGCCAGCGACTCGGGCACGCTGGTCGGCTGCGACTTCAGGTTCGAACCGGGGCCTTTGGTGTGGCTGCTGCACGCCGACAGGGCGGCGCCGGCGCTGACGGCGAGGCTGCCGGCCAGGAAGGTCCGTCGGTTCAACTCCCAGCGCAGGGGATCGCTGCCGGCCATGTCCATGCTCACTTTCTGTTGAGAGGGCAAACAGTACTCGCGGTCTACATCCGGGCCCGTCACATTCGCCGGGGCTGCGCCGGGCCCAGCAGGTCGGCCGACAACTGCCCGCAGAACCGGTCCAACGGCAGACCGAAGACGTCGTCGCTCATCGGGTCCTCCAGCAGGCAGCCGAGCCGCTCGGCGAGAATCACCAGCGCCATGATCAGGATGCCCAGCACGATTCCGACCGCGCTGTTGTGGCCGCCGGTGTCCATGCGGGTGCAGACGATCAGCGCGAAGAACCACGCCAGGCCGCGGGTGAACAGGTCGTAGAAGCGCGGGATGGGTTGCCGCTTGATGCGTTCGAGGCCCGCGGCGGTGTTGGCCTGTGCGGAGTTGACGGTGACCAGAACGCGGCGGGCCTGGCGGTCAATCATCCCGGCCCGGCTCAGTTCGCCGATGTCGGCGGCCTGGCGGCTCAGCAGTTCGGTGGCCGTGCTGTCCGGCGGGTCCTGCGGGGTGAGGTCGGCCAGTCCCGGCGGCTGCGGAGTGCCGCGGAGTTCTGCGGCCAGCCGGCCGGCGTGGCGCACCTCGCGGCGGCGCATCCGGTCGGTGATGGCCGCCATCTCGGGGCTGCCGTCCTCGTAGGCCCGCAGCGCGTAATGCAGGGACCTCCCGTTGATCACCACCCCGCCCCACAGCGTGCGGGCCTCCCACCACCGGTTGTAGGCGTTGCGGTTACGGAACCCGATGAAGATCGCGACCACGATGCCCATCAGCGGGACCACCGAGGAAAGCGATTGCAGCCCCAGGTAGCCGACCGCGGCCGCCATCACGGCGGCGGCGACGGCGATCGCGATGAAGTCGAACCGGAACCGCCAGAGCACCTGGCCCACCAGCCCGGCGCCCATCACCGCACCTGCGCCAGCGGATTGCCCGGGCCCAGCAGGTCGGCGGTCAGCGCCGCGCAGAACGTGTCCATCGGCAGGCCGAACGCGCCGGTACTCATCGGTTCCTCGAGCAGACACCCGAGCCGTTCGGCGACGACGAACAGCGCCATGATGACTATCCCCAGCGCGATCCCGGCGGCATTGTCATGGCCGCTGCCGTCCAGCCGGGTGCAGACCATCACCGCGAAAAACCAGGTGAGTCCGCGGATGAACAATCCGTAGTAGCGCGGGATCGGCTGCAGGCGAATACGTTCCAGCCCGCCGGAGGTGTTGGTCTGCGCGGTGTTGAGATTGACCAGCACGGTGCGCCCCTGCGCGTCGGTCATCCCACCGCGCGTCATCTCGCCGATGTCGGAGCCCTGCCGGGCGAGCAGTTCGCCATTACCGGCCCCGGCGGGATCCTCCGGTGTCAGTTCCGCGACCGCGGGCGGCGCCGGGGTGCCGCGAAGTTCGGCGGCCAACTGCCAGGCCTGGCGCACCTGGCGGCGCCGCATCCGGTCGGCCACCGTCGCCGCCTCCGGGGTCTGGTCGCACACCGCGATCAGGGCGTTGCTCAGCGCCCGGCCGTTGCCGATCACCCCGCCCCACAGGGTGCGGGCCTCCCACCACCGGGCATAGGCGTTGGAGTTGCGGAAGCCGATGAAGATCGACACCACGATGCCCAGCAGCGGGACCACCGTCGCGGCGCTCTGCAGTGGCAGCACGTCGACCAGCACCGCCATCACCGCTGCCACGGCCAGCACGGCCAGCAGGTCGTAGCGGATGCGCCAGGCCACCGCGCCGACGACGCGCAGGACTCCCGGCCCGCGGGGGACCCGCGTGGTGGCCGCCGGTTCCGTCGGGGGGATCACGTCGAGGATTCTGGCACGCTCGGCCGGCGCCGGCGCCGGTCAGGCCGATGCCGCGAGGGCGGCCGGTGCTGCGAACAGGTCGGCGGCCCCGGCGCTGATCCAGGCACGCGCGTCGCCGAGCAGGCCGGCGCCGCGGACAAAGGAGACACCGTCGATCACGCCGCGCACGGCGCTGTCCTCGGCGACGATCTCGATGCGGTAGGCCGCGGTGACGTACTTGGTCAACGCCCGGCCGCGGTAGTACTCCACGGATGTTGTGGTGGCGCTGAACGATTGGGTCTCGCTGATGGTGACCGACACGATGCCCGCGGCCGGCAGCGCGGTGGACAGCGCGGCGGTGGAGATCTGCTCGGCGATGACGGTGATGACCTTCATGGGGTTACTCCTCGAGTCAGTGGCTGGTGCCGTCAACTCTCATGGCTGCCGCCGCACGGTCATGTCCGCCGGGCGGGCCGAACCGCGGTTGATCCCGGCGTCCCCTGATCGGCGGATGAACCGTCTCCGTCCGGCTATCCGCAGCAGTCGCCCGCAGCCTCGACAGCAGAGACCTCGAAGAACGTCTCGGAGTCGGCCAGTTTGGTGTAGACCTCCCAGCGCTCGCCATCGGGAGCTTCGACCCAGACCTTGTCCTGCAGGGCGAAACAGCAGGTGGTCCCGATCTGCTCCTCGGTGAACAAGCCCTCGCCGGTCAGCCTCGCGATCTCGGCGTGGACCTGATCGCTCGACTCCACCTCGACGCCGAGGTGGTTGAGCGTGCCACCGCTGCCGTCGCTCTCCAGCAGCACCAGTTTCAGCGGCGGATCGGCGATCGCGAAGTTCGCGTAGCCGGGCTTCACCTTGGCCGGCGCCACACCGAACAGCTTGGAGTAGAAGGCGATCGCCGCGTCGAGGTCGTCGACATTGAGGGCGAGTTGGATGCGCGACATGGGAACCTCCGGGATCCGCTTGCGTATGGATTCGATAGTTGTCAATATAGACCCGTGTCGAAGCGAATCGCCAGTGCCCAACCACGCTGCTGCCCGGTGGCGCCGCTGACGGCCGAACCACTGGACATGGCGGCGGCAATGGATATGGCCGCGAAGTTCAAGGCGTTATCCGACCCGGTCCGGCTGCGGCTGCTGAGTTCCGTGGCCAGTCACGCCGGCGGTGAAGCCTGCGTCTGCGATATCTCCGCCGGTGTCGAGGTATCGCAGCCCACGGTGTCCCACCATCTGAAGGTGCTGCGTGACGCCGGGCTGCTGACATCCGAGCGGCGCGGCTCCTGGGTGTACTACACCGTCGTGCCGGAGGCGCTGGGTTCGCTGGCCGGGCTGCTGGATGTGGGGGTACCGGCATGACCGACACCGTCGCCCGCGACGCCGGCGCCGGGGTGGTCGCGCGGTTGTCCACCCTCGACCGTTTCCTGCCGGTGTGGATCGGCATCGCGATGGCGGCCGGTCTGCTTCTCGGCCGGCTGGTGCCGGGTCTGAGCGAAGTGGTGTCGGCCGTTCAGGTCGACGGCGTCTCGCTGCCGATCGCGCTGGGACTGCTGGTGATGATGTACCCGGTGCTGGCCAAGGTCCGCTACGACCGGCTGCACTCGGTCACCGGCGACCGCAAGCTGCTGCTGAGCGCACTGGGCCTGGTCTGGCTGGTCGGGCCCGCGCTGATGTTCGCCCTGGCCTGGCTGTTCCTGCCCGATCTGCCGGAGTACCGCACCGGCATCATCATCGTGGGGCTGGCCCCCTGCATCGCGATGGTGATCATCTGGAACGACCTGGCCGCGGACGACCGCGAGGCGGCCGCCGTCCTGGTGGCGATCAACTCGGTGATCCAGGTGTGCTTCTTCGCCGCACTGGCCTGGTTCTACCTCACCGTTCTGCCGGGCTGGCTCGGCATGAAACAGACCGCGATCGACACTTCGCCATGGCAGATCGCGAAATCGGTGCTGATCTTCCTCGGCATCCCCCTGGTGGCCGGATACCTGACCCGTCGCTAC
>JAPOHV010000013.1 GCA_029979305.1 Mycobacteriaceae bacterium
GGGTTTGGCGGGGGCCTTGGTTGCCTTGGCAGGGGCCTTTGTCGCTTTGGCGGGAGCGGCGGCCTTGGCCGCCTTGACCGGCTTGGCGGGTGCGGTCTTGACGGCTTTGGCGGGCGCGGCCTTGGCCGCCCTGCCGGGCGCGGCCTTCGCCGCCTTCGCAGGTGCGGCTTTAGCCCCCTTGACGGGAGCCGCCTTGGCGGGGGCGGGGGTTCTCCCGGTGGCCTTCGCGGCCACCTTCGCCAGCATGCTCCGGGCGGTCTTGCCAGCTGTGTTCTTCGCCGCCGCGGCGGGAGCTGCCTTGGTGGCCTTCTTCGCCGGGGCCGCGGCCGCGGCCTTGGCGGCCGTCTTGGTGGCGGGGCGCTTCGCCGGCTTCGCGGTTGCCTGGCTGGTCTTGGCGGCCACGTACACCCTTCCTGACTGTCATACGGGCTCCGGCGGGGCGCAGGCATGCGCCTCCGAAAGCGTCGGCTATGGGAATTACCGACGTGATCTGGGTGGATCGTCGCCGGTGGGGCTCGCGGCCGCCGGATCCCATTGTAACGACAAGACGGCCTCAGACCTGCATCGCGGATCGGCGCACCGGAGCCGACGGCCGGCTCAGCCGCCCGACTGCTCCCGGGCGGCCGCCATCGCGGCTCCGACGATCCCGGCGGTATTCGCCAGTTCAGCGGCCACCACCGGGGTGCGGTTCTTGAGCAGCGGGACCCACTTGTCGGCTTTCCTGCTGATGCCGCCGCCGACGATGAACAGGTCCGGCCAGATCGCATTCTCGACCGCGACGAGCACCTTGGTGACCTGCTTGGTCCACTTGCGGTAGCCCCAGCCCTTGCGCTCCATGACCGATGACGCCGCCCGCTCCTCGGCCTCCTTGCCGCCGACCTCGATATGGCCGAACTCGGTGTTGGGCAACAGGATTCCGTGGTGAATCACCGCTGATCCGATGCCTGTGCCGAAGGTCAGCAACACCACCACGCCGTCCTTGTTGCGCCCGGCGCCGTAGCGCTGCTCGGCCAGCCCGGCGGCGTCGGCGTCGTTGAGGACGGTGACGTTCTGGCCGCCCAGTGCGGCGCTCATCTCCTGTGCGGCGTTGCAGCCGATCCAGCTGCTGTCGACGTTGGCCGCGGTTTGCACCACGCCGTCGACGACCACGCCCGGGTAGGTCACACCCAACGGTCCGGACCAGTCGAAATGGCGCACCACCTCGGCCACGGTCTTGGTGACCGCCTCGGGCGTGGCCGGCTGCGGCGTCTCAAGCCGGAACCTTTCGCCGACGAGCAGTCCGGTGTCGAGGTCGACGACGGCGCCCTTGACGCCGCTGCCGCCGACATCCACCCCGAGAGCCCTGCGTGCATTGCCGGGCTGGGTCGCGTTCATGGTCGGGTCCTCCCTGCGGTGAGCGGCTTTGAGCGGGGTAGACAGAACAGTAGTGCTTGAGGGCGCCCCGACGAGCGGTTTGCGGGCCGGATTGTGCTGCGATAGCACCGTGAACGACAACCGGCCGGAACGGCTCCGTGAGGTGGCCGAGCAACTGGTCTCCGACGCGGCCGACTTCGTCCGCCGCCGGCGCGCCGAGATCATCGGCGCGGGTCCGGCGGCGGTGCGGACCAAGAGCACGCCGACCGACCCGGTGACCCTCGCCGACACCGAGACCGAGCAACTGGTACGGGACCGGCTCGCCCTGCTGCGCCCCGGCGACGGGATCCTGGGGGAGGAGGGCGGCGATCTGATGTCCGCCGGCGCGGTGCGGTGGGTGGTGGACCCCATTGACGGCACGGTGAATTTCCTCTACGGCATCCCGGCGTACGCGGTCTCGCTGGCGGCCCAGGTCGACGGCGTGTCGGTGGCGGGTGCGGTCGCCGACGTCGCCGGAGGCCGGATCTATTCGGCCGCTGCGGGTTTCGGCGCCCACGTTTCGGCCGCGGGCCGGCGCCGGAGACTGCGGTGCAACACGGTCGACGAGTTGTCGCTGGCCCTGGTCGGCACCGGCTTCGGCTACTCGCCGTCGCGGCGCGCCGCACAGGCTGCGTTGCTGGCACAGCTGCTGCCCTCGGTGCGCGACGTGCGCCGGCTCGGCTCGGCAGCGCTGGACCTGTGCATGGTCGCCGCCGGCCGGCTCGACGCGCATTACGAACACGGCCTGCACGAGTGGGACTGGGCGGCCGGCGCGCTGATTGCGGCCGAGGCCGGCGCGCACGTTCTGCTGCCCGCCGACGGTCCCGGCGGGGGGCTGCTGGTGGCGGCGGCGCCGGGGGTCGCCGCGCAACTGATTGCGGCGCTGGAGCGTTCGGGCGGGCTCGGAGAACTGGCGTGAACCGCCCGGTCAGCAGGTTCCGTTGTGGATCTTGGCGATCAGCGCCGAATCGGCCGGCTCGGTCGCGCCCGGCCGCAGGCCCGACAGCACCGCGGAGATGTCGTTGCTGTTGGCCAGCGAGGTGAAGTCGGTGCCGATCACCAGGTCCACCGAGTCGTCGGGGCGGTCGTCGCGGTAGAGCTCGACGCAGGGCGCCACCAGATAGACGGTCGCCGCGCCGGCCCGGCCGGCCTGCCCGAACCTGATCTGTCCCTGGCAGGTCAGCCGGCTGCCGGCGTAGATCGGGTCGTTGGCCGCGGTCGGGGCGGCGAAGCCCAGGTCACGCAGCGCGCCGGCCACCTCTCCGGCCTGGCCGCCCTGGCCGCTGGCGTTGAGCACCCGGATCTTGGTGTCGGCGAGTTTGGCCGGGGCCACGTCGGTCAGCGACGACCCGGAGACCAGCTGTCCGAGCTTGGGCGCGGCGGCGTCGGCCGGGGTCGGCGGGGTGTTGCAGGTGGCCGCCTGGGCCACCTGGACCGGCCTGGTCAGAACGAATGCCCAGGACAGGCCGGCCAGCACCAGCAGAACCACCAATGCGATGATCCCGGGACGGTAGTTGCGCCGGACGAACGGGTTACCGTCCTTGTCGACATCGGTGCCGTGGGTGATGTGAGCGACCACGTGTGCACTGTAGATCCACCCGTTCGGTGCGACCCGTCCGGGACGGGCGCGGAACTGTGAGGTAATTCACAGTCGAACTCTCGATGAACGGGGCACGAATCGTTTTGCGACGGCGTTTCACGCTGGTACAAAGCACTGCTGACGTTGTGACGACGGGATTGGACGATGGCTACTGACTACGACGCCCCGCGGCGTACCGAGACCGACGAGGTCTCGGAGGATTCCCTCGAGGAACTGACCGCCCGCCGCAACGAGGTGCAGTCGGCGGTCGTCGACGTCGACGAGACCGAATCCGCGGAGTCCTTCGAGCTGCCGGGAGCGGATCTGTCCGGCGAGGAGCTCTCGGTCCGGGTCATTCCCAAGCAGGCGGACGAGTTCACCTGCTCCAGCTGCTTCCTGGTGCACCATCGCAGCCGGCTCGCCAAGGAGAAGAACGGCGAGATGATCTGCACCGACTGCGCAGCCTGAGCGGCACAAGTCCGCGGCGACGTCAGCTGCGCAGCGCTGCCAGCAAGCGGTCGGGGTGCCGGGTGCTCACCAACCAGTAGGGCGTCGGGTCGTCGGGGTCGTCGAGGACCACCAGCGCCATCGGCCCCACCCAGTTGCGGTGCAGCGCAAAGGCGGCCGGATCGAACTGCCGCCCCAGGGCTGCCGACTTGGCGCTGCGCGGAACCGCAGCCGATCGTGTCACCACCGAGACGGGCAGGTGAGCCTGGCCCGCCCACAGTTCGACGTCGGAACCGCTGCCGACGACCCGAACCTCGATGCGGCTCAGCCACAGCAGGGCGCCGGCCGCCACCGCGGCAAGCAGTGCGTAGGGCAACCAGTCCGGCAGACCGCGCACGCCCATGTTGACTTCGGCGGCGAGCACGGCCGACAAACCGATGCCCACGGGCCACCACCACAACGGCACCCATAGCCGTTCGCGATACCGCACGGTTTGCGTGGCGACGAGCGAACCTGACACGCGGCCAAGGGTAGTCTTTCCGCGTGCCTACGACTCTCGCGGTAGTTCGCCTTGACCGCGATCTTCCGCTGCCCGCGCGGGCCCATGAGGGCGATGCCGGCGTCGATCTCTACAGCGCCGAGGACGTCGAGCTGGCTCCAGGTCAGCGGGCTCTGGTTTCCACCGGCATAGCGGTGGCGATCCCGCAGGGGATGGTGGGACTGGTGCATCCCCGCTCCGGTCTGGCCGCGCGTCTCGGGCTGTCGATCGTCAACGCCCCGGGGACCATCGACGCCGGCTACCGCGGCGAGATCAAGGTGGCGCTGATCAACCTGGACCCCGCAACTGCGATCACGCTGCGCAGGGGCGACCGGATCGCCCAGTTGGTGGTCCAGCGGGTCGAGTTGCCCGATCTGGTCGAGGTGGCCTCGTTCGATGAGGCGGGCCTGGCCGACACCACCCGTGGCCAGGGCGGCCACGGTTCCTCCGGCGGACATGCGAGTTTGTGATGGCATTCGGCAGACGTAAAAAGGACCGGAACTCAGAGGCGGCCGGGGCCGACCAGGCCGAGGTGACCGACGAGGCACTCGACGCCGGCTACGCCGAAGAGGTGGAAGAGGCTGTCCTGGAAGAGGCCGTGCTCGAGGCGGAAATCGCCGCGTACGCCGGGCCGGAGCTCGACGGCCCCTTCGACATCGAGGACTTCGACAACCCCGACGAGGCCGCGCTGGCACGGCTCGACCTCGGATCGGTGCTCATCCCGATGCCGCCCGGCGGCCAGGTCCAGGTCGAGTTCAACCAGGAGGGTGTGCCGACCGCCATCTGGGTCGTGACGCCCAACGGCCGGTTCACCATCGCCGCCTACGCCGCACCCAAGTCGCCCGGGCTGTGGCGGGAAGTGGCCGGCGAACTGGCCGAGGCGCTGCGCAACGATAACGCGGCGGTCTCCATCGAGTCCGGGCCGTGGGGCCGCGAAGTGGTGGGTGTCGGTGCCGGCGCGGTGCGCTTCATCGGCGTCGACGGGTACCGCTGGATGGTGCGCTGCGTGGTCAACGGCATGCTCGAATCCATGCCGGCTCTTGTCGTCGAGGCACGAGAAGCGTTGGCGGACACCGTGATCCGGCGCGGCGACACTCCGCTTCCGGTACGCACGCCGCTGCCGGTTCAGTTGCCGGAGGAACTGGCGGCGCAGATGCGTGCCGCCGCGGCGCAGCAGGCCCAGCAGGCGGCCATGTACGCCGCCCAGCAGGCCTACCTCGCCCAGCAACAGCAGGCCCAGCAGCAGGCCATGCAGCAGCCGACTCGCTAGTCGATCGCCCGCAGGGCCTCGACGCACGCCTGCCCGAGCAACTGCGGGTCCGGCCCGAAGTCCTCGAGGCGCACGGTGCGCAGCGCGGCCCGCGGCGCGCAGGCCACCCAGTCGGCGGCGACGGCCGCCGGATGCACCAGATCGTCGCAGGCCGCCACGACAGCCAGCGGGGCGGCGAGACGGCCCAGTTCCTCACACGTCGGCGCCACGCAGCCCGCCGCCTCCGCCATGGCGTCCGGCAGCAGCGGCCACTGCCGCTGCCACGACCGGGCCAGTTCGTCGGCCAGCCACGGTGGGCTGGATGCCCGCATCGCCGCGGTCGTGGCGGCCAGGCCGTCGCTGCGCAGCAGTCCGGCGGTGTGACGGGCCGATACGGCCGCCGGGGCGGCACCCGGTGCGCCGGTCCACGGCGGTAGCACCGCGAGCACCGCGGCGGTGCGGTCCGGGTGGTCCAGCGCCCATCGCGCGGCCAGCACCGCCCCCAGCGACACGCCGCCGACCACGATCCTGCCGGCCGGGCCCGCCTCGCCGCAGGCCTGATCCAGGGCGTCCTGGTAGCTCTCGACCAGCCGGCCGGGATCGGGCGCCACCGCGACCAGCCGTGCGCCGGCCCGCCCGAGCGGCCCGGCGAAGGCCCGCCGCAGGTAGTCGTCATCGGAGCCGGTGCCCGGCAGCAGCGCCACGACCGCACCGCTCACTTCGACCGCCATCGGATGATCGTGCCTGTTGCCGCCGGGCGTTCCGGCTACCGGGGTGGGCCTCGTAGCGCAGCAGGCACCGGGAGGGCTACCGTGGCGGGTGGTTGATCGGACTTCAGGAGACACCATGGCTACGGCCGAAGGTTTTGTACGGCGTCTGACCCGCAAGCTCACCGAGCACCCCGAGGAGCGGGACGCCGAGGAACTGACCGGGGAGGCCGCCAACACCGGGGCCCACCGGGCCGTCGACTGCCAGCGCGGCCAGGAGGTCACCATGGTCGGCATGCTGCGCAGCGTGGAGACCAACGCCAAGGGCTGCGCCGCCGGGGTCCGCGCCGAGTTCTTCGACGGCACCGACACGGTGACGCTGGTCTGGCTGGGCCAGCGGCGGATTCCCGGGATCGAGTGCGGTCGCACGCTGCGGGTGCGCGGCCGGTTGGGAATGCTCGACAACGGCAGCAAGGCGATCTACAACCCGCACTACGAGATTCAGCGTTGACGGGAGACTCAGCGGCGCCGGCGGCCGGACCCCCCGAAGCGGCCAAGCCGACTCCCGGTCAAGCGTTGCTGGGCCAGATGGGCGGCGTCAGCGGCCTGATCTACTCGGCCCTGCCGGTCGCGGTCCTGGTACCGGTGTCGACCGCGTTCGGTCTGTTGCCCGCGATACTGGCCGCGCTCGGTGTGGCCGCGGCGATCCTCGTCTGGCGGCTGGTGCGGCGCGACTCGGTCCAGCCGGCGGTCGCAGGTTTCGTCGGTGTCGGGATCAGCGGGCTGATCGCCTGGGCCGTCGGCGCCTCCAAGGGATACTTTCTGCTCGGCATCTGGACCTCGCTGATCTGGGCGGTCGTCTTCGCCGCCTCGGTGCTCATCCGCAGGCCGGTGGTGGGCTACGTCTGGAGCTGGGTCAACGGCCATGACCGCAGCTGGCGGCTGTCGCGCCGGGCGGTGCTGGCCTTCGACGTGGCCACCCTGACCTGGGTGACGGTGTTCGGCTCGCGGTTCCTGGTGCAGCACCACCTCTACGACGCCGACAAGACGGGATGGCTCGGCGTCGCCCGCATCGCGATGGGCTGGCCGCTGACCGCCGTCGCCGCGCTGGTCACCTATCTGGCCATCCGGGCCGCGCAGCGGGCGATGCATGCCGATCACGCGGCCGAGCACCACCAGGCCCGCCAGGCCGCGCCCGCGGCCGACTAGCCTTCGGGCGCGCCGCCGGTCAGCAGGGTGCGCAGGTCGCCCTCCACGTCGGGATGTGCCACGAACAGCAACTCGTCGCCGCCCTCCAGCGGCTGGTCGGGTTCCGGCACGATCACCCGCTGGCCGCGCAGGATCGTCACCAGCGCGACGTCGCCGGGAAGGTTCAGTTTCCGCACCGCCCGGCCGCCCCACGGGGTGTCCTCGGGCAGGGTGATCTCCACCAGGTTGGCGTTGCCCTGGCGGAACTCCATGAGCCGCACCACATCTCCGACCGCAAAGGCTTCCTCGACCAGCGAGGCCAGCATGCGCGGGGTTGAGACGGCCACATCCACGCCCCAGCTGCTGTCGAAGAGCCACTCGTTGCGCGGGTCGTTGACCCGGGCCACCACCCGGGGGACGGCGAACTCGGTCTTGGCCAGCAGGGACAGCACGACGTTGACCTTGTCGTCGCCGGTGGCGGCGATCACCACGTCGAACTCCTGTAGTTGCACCGCTTCCAGCAGCGTCAGCTCGCAGGCGTCGCCGTAGCACCAGTGCGCCGCCGGGATCGCGTCCACGTCGAAGTGGCCGGGGTTGCGTTCGATCAGGGTGACCTCGTGCTGGTTGTCGACCAGTTCGCGGGCGATGGACCGGCCGACCGCGCCGGCACCGGCGATTGCGACCTTCATTCCCCGACTCCCTCCGCGGGCGGTTGCGCCGCGATGGCCAGCGCTTCGGCGGCGTGTCCGGACACCGCCGCCAGGTACACCTGGTCGCCGGCCTGGATGACGGTCTTGGGCTCGGGCAGCACGCCGGTGCCGAACCGGATCAGGAACGCCACCCGGGCGCCGGTGGCCTCCTCGAGGCTGGTCACCCGATGTCCGGCCCAGCTCTCGTCCAGCGGTGCCTCGGCCACCGCGACGGTGCCGGTGGGGTCGCGCCAGCGGGCGGTCTCGGTGTCGTGGGTCAGGGCGTTGAGCAGGCGGTCGGTGGTCCACGGCACAGTGGCGATCGTCGGGATGCCCAGCCGTTCGTAGACCGCCGCCCGCTTGGCGTCGTAGATGCGGGCGACCACGCGCTGCACACCGAACATCTCGCGGGCCACCCGGGCGGAGATGATGTTGGAGTTGTCGCCGGAGGAGACCGCGGCGAACGCGTCGGCGCTTTCAATCCCCGCGCGCAGCAACACTTCCCGGTCGAAACCCATACCGGTGATCTGCTCGCCGGTGAACTCCGGGGAGAGCCGGTGGAAGGCGGTCTCGTCGCGGTCGATGATCGCGACGTCGTGTCCGAGCCGCGAGAGTGCCTCGGCCAGCGAGGCACCCACCCGACCACACCCCATCACCACTACCCGCACCTGACGTCCTTTCGGCTGCTGGTCCCGGCCCGGGCGAGGGCCGTGCGGCATGGGGAACGCTACCGCGATGCCCGGGAAGGCTTACCCTTGGCACTCGTGTCCAAGGTTTCCACCGGTGTGCGCCGGCTGCTGATCGGTCAGCCGTTCCGCAGCGACAAACTGGCCCACACGCTGCTGCCCAAGCGCATCGCACTGCCGGTGTTCGCCTCCGACGCGATGTCATCGGTGGCCTACGCGCCGGAGGAGATCTTCCTGGTGCTCTCGGTGGCCGGCCTGTCGGCCTACGCGATGGCGCCCTGGATCGGCGTGGCGGTGGCCTTCGTCATGCTGGTGGTGGTGGCCTCCTACCGCCAGAACGTGCACGCCTACCCCTCCGGCGGCGGCGACTACGAAGTGGTCACCACCAACCTGGGCCCCACCGCGGGCCTGACGGTCGCAAGCGCGCTACTGGTCGATTATGTCCTGACCGTCGCGGTGTCGATGGCCTCAGCGATGTCCAACATCGGGTCGGCGGTGCCCTATATCGCCCAGCACAAGGTGATGTTCGCCGTCACCGCCATCGTGTTGTTGACGGCGGTGAACCTGCGCGGCATCCGAGAGTCGGGCACTGCATTCGCGATCCCGACGTATGCGTTCATGATCGGAATGCTGGGCATGCTGTCCTGGGGTTTGTTCCAGATCCATGTGCTCGGCCATCCGCTGCGCGCCGAGTCGGCCGGCTTCGAACTGCACGCCGAGCACGGCGATATCACCGGTTTCGCACTGATCTTCCTGGTGGCGCGGGCCTTCTCGTCGGGCTGTGCGGCGCTCACCGGGGTGGAGGCGATCAGCAACGGGGTGCCGGCGTTCCGCAAGCCCAAGGCGCGCAACGCCGCGACGACGCTGGCGATGCTGGGATCCGTTGCCGTCACGCTGTTCATCGGGATGATCCTGCTGGCCATGGACACCGGCGCGAAGGTCGCCGAACGCCCAGCCGAGCAGTTGATCGGCGCGCCGGCCGACTATCACCAGAAAACGCTGGTGGCGCAGCTGGCCGACGCGGTCTTCCACGACTTCAAGCCGGGCCTGTTCCTGATCACCGGCGTTACCGCCCTGATCCTGGTGCTGGCCGCCAACACCGCTTTCAACGGCTTCCCGGTACTGGGTTCGATCCTCGCCCAGGACCGCTACCTGCCCCGCCAGTTGCACACCCGCGGCGACAGGCTGGCCTTCTCCAATGGCATCGTGTTCCTCGCGCTCGCGGCGATCGCCTTCGTCGTGGCCTTCCGGGCCGAGGTCACCGCCCTGATCCAGCTCTACATCGTCGGGGTGTTCATTTCCTTCACGCTCAGCCAGATCGGCATGGTGCGGCACTGGACCCGGCTGCTCAAGACCGAGGACGATCCCGTCGAACGCCGCCGGATGATCCGTTCCCGGGTGATCAACACCATCGGGTTCATCGCCACCGGGACCGTCCTGCTGATCGTGCTGGTCACCAAGTTCATGGCCGGCGCGTGGATCGCCATCCTGGCCATGGGCAGCCTGTTCCTGCTGATGAAGGCCATCAACCGGCACTACGACAAGGTCTCCAGGGAACTCACGCCGGTCGACGACGAACGCGAGATCGTGTTGCCCAGCCGCAACCACGCCGTGGTGCTGGTGTCGAACATGCAACTGCCCACGCTGCGGGCGATCGCCTACGCGCGGGCCACCCGGCCCGACGTGCTCGAGGCGCTGACCGTCAACGTCGACGACGTCGAGACCCGCAAGCTCACCGCGGCCTGGGAGGACAGCGACGTCACCGTCCCGCTCAAGGTCGTCGCCTCGCCGTACCGTGAGGTGACCGGCCCGGTGCTCGACTACGTCAAGCGGATCAGCAAGGAGGCCCCGCGCACCGTGGTCACGGTGTTCATCCCCGAGTACGTCGTCGGCCACTGGTGGGAAGGGTTGCTGCACAACCAGAGTGCGCTGCGGCTCAAGACCCGCCTGCTGTTCATTCCCAATGTGATGATGACATCGGTTCCCTGGCAACTGCATTCGTCCGACCGGGTCAGGCAGTTCGAGGAGCTAAGCGCCCCGGGCGACGTCCGCCGCGGCTTCGTGGAGTGAGTGCCGCCGCGGAACTGACGTTGCGCACCGGCGCGCCGGCCAACGGCGGCAGTTGCGTCGCCCGTCACGACGGCCGGGTGGTGTTCGTCCGCTACGCGCTGCCCGGCGAACTGGTGCGGGTGCGGGTGACCGACGAGCACGGCTCCTACTGGCACGCCGACGCGGTGGAGGTGCTCGAGGCGTCCCCGGACCGGGTCGACTCGCTGTGCCCGGTCGCCGGGGCGGACGGTGCGGGATGCTGCGACCTGGCCTTCGCCGAGCCCGCCGCGGCACGCGCGATCAAGGGTCAGGTGGTGGCCAATCAGCTTGCGCGGCTGGGGGATTTCCGCTGGGAAGGGGTCGCCGAACCGGTGGGTGCGGGATCCTCGCTGGGATGGCGGACCCGTCTGCAACTCGACGTCGGCATCGACGGCCGGGCCGGCCTGCACCGCTACCACAGCAGCGAACTGGTCACCGACCTGCGCTGCGCGCAATTGCCCGCGGGCATGGTGAACGGACTGGACGGACCTCGGTGGCGGGCCGGGGAGCGATTGCACGTGGTGATCGACGACGACGGCCGCCGGCATGTGGTCACCACCACGCGAGGGCAGCGAGAGCCCACCGTCGTGGAGGGCGAGCGCCGCACCGTGCAACGGGTGGGGGAGCGGGTGTGGCGGCTGCCGGTCACGGCGTTCTGGCAATCCCACCGTGAGGCGGCGGCCACCTACAGCGCGCTGGTCCGGCGGTGGGCCGCATCGGCCGGGCCCGACGACCCGGCGCCGCGGCGGGCGTGGGATCTCTACGGCGGGGCGGGCCTGTTCGCGGCGGCGCTGGCCGAGATGGTGGGAGAACGGGGCCGGGTTCACACAGTCGACACCGCCCGCGGCGCCTCGGCGTCCGCCCGGGAGGCGCTGGCCGACCTGACGGCGGTGACGGTGGTGTCGGGTTCGGTTCGGGGGTTTCTGGCCGGCCAGTCCGGGCGCGCCGACGTCGCGGTGCTCGACCCGCCGCGGGCCGGTGCCGGGCGCGCCGTCATCGACCTGCTGGCCGGGGCGGGGGTGCCGCGGCTGGTCCACATCGGCTGCGAGGCGGCCTCGTTCGCCCGCGACATCGGTCTCTACCGCGGCCACGGATACCGGGTGCAGCAGCTCCGGGTGTTCGACGCCTTCCCGCTGACGCATCACGTCGAATGCGTGGCATTGCTGACCCGGTGAGGATCCACTTGTAGGTTTTCAGTTGTGCCAGCCAGACTCCTCAGCCGCGGATCGTGGCCGGAGACCCGCCGCATCATCCGCATCCTGCACGAGGAGACCGTCGGCGGTGCGATCCTGCTGGCCGCCGCCGCGATCGCCCTGCTGTGGGCCAACTCGCCGTGGTCGGAGTCGTATCACGCGCTGACCGCGTGGCAGGTCGGCAGCGACGCTTTCGGGCTGCACCTGCGGCTGACACTGGGAGCCTGGGCCGCCGACGGGCTGCTGGCGATCTTCTTCTTCGTCGTCGGCCTGGAACTCAAGCGCGAATTCGTCGCCGGCGACCTGCGCGACCCCGGCCGCGCCGCACTGCCGATCGCCGCCGCGATCGGCGGCATGGTGCTGCCCGCGGCCATCTTCGTCGCCGCCACCGCCGGCGCCGGAGACGGGGCTGTCCGGGGCTGGGCCACCCCGACGGCCACCGATATCGCCTTCGCGGTGGCCGTGCTGGCGGTGCTGTCCACCCACCTGCCGGCGGCGCTGCGCACCTTCCTGCTGACCCTCGCGGTGGTCGACGATCTGCTCGCGATCACCGTCATCGCGGTGTTCTACACCGCCAAGATCCAGTTGGCCGCGCTGCTGCTGGCGCTGATCCCGTTGACCCTCTTCGCGGTGCTGGTGCAGCGCAGGGTGAGTTCCCCGTGGGTGCTGATCCCGATCGCCGTCGTCACCTGGGCCCTGGTCCACGAGTCGGGGGTGCACGCCACCGTCGCCGGGGTGCTGCTGGGCTTCACGGTGCCGGTGCTGCGCAGCGAGCGCGACGCCGGTCGCGCCGGCCCGGACGGCCCCGGGCTGGCCGAGTATCTCGAGCACCTGGTTCGTCCGGTGTCGGCGGGGTTCGCGATACCGGTGTTCGCCTTCTTCGCCGCGGGGGTGACCTTCGGCGGCTATGACGGTTTGGTGACCGCGCTGAGCGACCCGATCGCGGTGGGGATCGTCGCCGGCCTGGTGGTCGGTAAGACCTTCGGGGTGTTCGGCACCACCCGGTTGATGGCGGCGGTCACCCGCGCCGATCTGGACCCGTCGTTGCGCTGGGTCGACGTGTTCGGGGTCTCCATGTTGGCGGGGATCGGGTTCACGGTGTCCTTGCTGATCGGGGAATTGGCCTACGGGACCGACCCCGGGCGGCAGGCGGTCGTGAAGGTCGCCGTGCTCACCGGATCGTTGCTGGCGGCGCTGCTGGCGGCCGTCGTGCTGCGCGCCCGCAACCGCCATTACCGCTCGGTCTTCGAACTGGAGACCACCGACGCCGACCACGACGGCGTGCCCGACGTCTACGCCACGGGTCCGCAGCCCCGCAGGGACCCTGCGTAGACTGAGCAAATGCTCGAACAGGTCCGCGGCCCCGCCGATTTGCGGCGGCTTTCGCAGGATCAGCTCACCGGCCTGGCCGAAGAGATCCGGCAGTTCCTGATCCACAAGGTCGCCGCCACCGGCGGCCACCTGGGTCCGAACCTCGGTGTGGTCGAACTCACCATCGCGCTGCACCGGGTGTTCGACTCCCCGCACGACCCGATCATCTTCGACACCGGCCACCAGGCCTACGTGCACAAGATGCTGACCGGGCGGGCGGCGGATTTCGACACGCTGCGCATGAAGAGCGGCCTGTCCGGGTACCCGTCGCGGGCCGAGAGCGACCACGACTGGGTCGAGTCCAGTCACGCGTCGTCGGCGCTGTCCTACGCCGACGGGCTCGCCAAGGCCTTCGAACTGACCGGGCAGCACAACCGCCACGTGGTGGCCGTCGTGGGGGACGGCGCCATGACCGGCGGCATGTGCTGGGAGGCGCTGAACAACATCGCCGCGGGCAAGCGTCCGGTGGTCATCGTCGTCAACGACAACGGCCGCAGCTACGCGCCGACCATCGGCGGGCTGGCCGACCATCTCGCCGGGCTGCGGCTGCAACCCGGATACGAACGGCTGCTCGATCGCGGGAAGCGGGCGCTGCGCGGCCTGCCGTTGATCGGCGAGGTCTGCTACCAGGCCATGCATAGCGTCAAGGTGGGTGTGAAGGATGCGGTGGCGCCGCAGGTCATGTTCGCCGACCTGGGTCTGAAATACGTCGGGCCGATCGACGGTCACGACGAACACGCGGTGGAGAACGCGCTGCAGCACGCCCGCGGCTACAACGCGCCGGTGATCGTTCACGTCGTCACCCGCAAGGGCATGGGCTACCCGCCGGCCGAGAACGACGAAGCCGAACAGATGCACGCCTGCGGTGTCATCGACCCCAAAACCGGCCTGGCGACCAAGGTTTCAGCACCGGGCTGGACGTCGGTGTTCTCCGACGCGCTGATCGCCTACGCGGGCGCGCGCCGCGACATCGTCGCGATCACCGCCGCCATGCCCGGTCCCACCGGCCTGGCGGCCTTCGGCGAGCGGTTCCCCGACCGGGTGTTCGACGTGGGCATCGCCGAGCAGCACGCGGTGACCTCCGCGGCCGGGCTGGCGATGGGCGGCATGCACCCGGTGGTGGCCGTCTACTCCACCTTCCTCAACCGTGCCTTCGACCAGGTCCTGATGGACGTCGCCCTGCACAAGCTTCCGGTCACGCTGGTGCTCGACCGTGCCGGCGTCACCGGCAACGACGGCGCCTCGCACAACGGGATGTGGGATCTGTCCATCCTCAACATCGTGCCCGGTATCAGGGTCGCCGCGCCGCGGGACGGCACGCGGCTTCGTGAGGAACTCGGCGAGGCGCTCGACACCGAAGACGGGCCGACCGCGCTGCGCTTCCCGAAAGGCGAAGTCGGCGAGGACATTCCGGCGCTGGAGCGGATCGGCTGCGTTGACGTGCTTGCCAGGCCGGCCGCCGGACTGGCGGCCGACGTGCTGCTCGTCGCGGTGGGGCCGTTCGCCGCTATGGCGCTGCGGGTGGCCGACCGGCTGCGCAAGCAGGGCATCGGCGTGACGGTGGTGGACCCGCGCTGGGTGCTGCCGGTGCCCGACGCGCTGATCCCCCTCGCCCGGGAGCACAAGCTGGTGGTCACCTGCGAGGACAACGGGGTGCGCGGCGGGGCGGGGTCGGCGGTGTCGGCGGCGTTGCGCGCCGCGGCAATCGACCTGCCGTGCCGGGATCTCGCCGTTCCGCAGGCCTTCCTGGAGCACGCCTCGCGCGACCAGGTGCTCGCCGACATCGGTTTGACCGATCAGAACGTGGCCCGTCAGATCACCGGCTGGGTGGCCGCTCTGGGTGCCGCCACCGAACCGGTGGCCGAGCAGATCGACTAGCCCGGCTGCCGGGCCCGGGTCAGCGCCGCGGCCAGTTCCGGTACCGCCAGTTCCCGCTGCCAGGACCGCGCCCCGCCGTCGCGCAGGAATTCCTCCACCGCGGATTCGGTCGCGGTGGTCGTGCCGTCGGGCCACTCCCAGCACAGCCGCCGTACCAACTCCGGCGACAGCAGGTTCTCGGTCGGCACCCCGACCCGCTGGGACAGTTCGCCAAGAGCCGCGCGGGCGGCCTCCAGGCGCGCGGCGGCCTCCGGTTTGCGTTTGGCCCACCGCACCGGCGGCGGAGGCCCGCTGAGCTGTTCGGCGGTCTCGGGTGGATCGTCGGTGGTGCGCGCGGCCGCCAGGGCGTCCAGCCAGACCTGGGCGCTGCGGCGCTGCTTCGGGCCGCCGAACACCGGCAGGGCCACGGGTTCCCCGGCGGTCTTGGGGTCGGCGGCCGCCGCCGCCACGATGGCCGCGTCGGGCAGGATCCGCCCGGGCGCGATGTCGCGGGTGCGGGCGATCCGGTCCCGCACCGTCCACAGTTCGCGGACCGCCGCCAGCCCGGCGGGCGTGCGCACTTTGTGGATTCCCGAGGTGCGGCGCCAGCGGTCCCGCCGGGTGGGGGTGTTCTCGGCGCACCGGAGGTACTCGAATTCCTCCGCCGCCCAGGCCGTCTTTCGCTGTGCGGTCAGCACGGCGGCGACCTCCGAGCGCAGTTCGAGAAGCACCTCGACGTCCAGCGCGGCGTAATTCAGCCAGGCCGCCGGCAGCGGACGCTTGGACCAGTCGGCGGCGCCGTGGCCCTTCACCAGGCCCAGCCCGAGCAGACGTTCGACCATGGCGGCGAGGTTGACCCGCTCGAAACCGGCCAGCCGGCCGGCGAGTTCGGTGTCGTACAGGCCCGGCGGGCGCAGGCCGACCTCGGCCAGGCAGGGCAGGTCCTGGTCGGCGGCGTGCAGGATCCACTCGTCCTCGCCGAGCACCTCGGCGACGGGCCGCAGCGCGTCGATCGGGCTGCCGCCGTGGTTGACCGGGTCGATCAGCACTGTCCCGGCCCCGCTACGGCGGATCTGGATCAGATAGGCGCGGTTGGAATAACGGAAACCGGACGCCCGCTCGGCGTCAACGGCGAACGGACCGCTGCCGGCGGCCAGTTTCGTTGCCGCCGAGGCGATCTCGTCGGCGCTGACCGCCACCTCAGGTACGCCCTCGGCGGGGCTGAGCAGCGGGACGGCGGCAGGGGCGTCCTGCGCGGCCTCCTCGGCGGGCGGGTCGTGGTGTTCGGGCATATCAGGCGCGAGAGCGGGAACCAAGGTCGGTGACCCCGGCCGGCGGCAAACCGGCCGCGTGCTCGAGCACCTCGCAGAACGCCTCCACGTGCGTCCCGAGGGCCGGGGTGGTGGCCGTCCACGACGCCCGCATCTCCAGCTGGTGGGCGCGCGGCGGCCCGGAGATGTCGCCGTAGCGCACCGACGTGGTGGCGGTGACGGTCCCGCCCAGCGCCGTGACGTGCTCGGACCGGGACTCCAGGGCGTCGACCAGCCAGCTCCAGGCGACCTCGGGCAGCAGCGGGTCCACCGCCTCGCTGGGATCCAGGTCGGCCTGGATGTAGGCCACCAGGCGCATGGTTCCGTCCCAGGCCTCGGCGCCGTCGGGGTCGTGCAGCAGAATCAACCGGCCGAATGCGTCCCCTTCGGAGTTCTCCGGGATGATGTCGGAGTCCGGCCGGCGCACCTCCGCACCCAGCGCATAGCTGTGCGGCGCGAGGCGCTGAGGTGGACGGATAGGGCCGAGCTCGATCTCCGGCCGGACCTCGGCGGCGTTCATCGCCGCAACCGCCTCGCGGAACTGCGTGGGCTCCGCGCTGGTCATCGCCTCGACGGTAGCCGCATCCGGCGGGTCTCGCAGACAGGCGCGCCGTGCCGGGGCCGGTGGGGAGCCCCTCGCGGCCCCGGCCCGTGGCAGCATGGAGCCCCGTGAGCACCCGCCGCCAGCTGCCCGAGGCGCCCTATCTGGCCGCCGCCGTCGGCCGTAAACCCAGCCGGACACCGGTGTGGTTCATGCGCCAGGCCGGGCGCTCGCTGCCCGAGTACCGCAAGCTGCGCGCCGCCAACACGATGATGCAGGCCTGCTTCGATCCGGAGCTGATCTGTGAGATCACCCTGCAGCCGGTGCGCCGGCACGGCGTTGACGCGGCGATCCTGTTCTCCGACATCGTGGTTCCGCTGCGCGGCGCCGGCGTGGAACTCGACATCGTTCCCGACGTCGGTCCGGTGATCGCCAGCCCGGTGCGCACCGGGGCCGACGTCGCGGCGCTGAAAGGCCTTCGACTGCAACGGGTCTCCGCTGTCAGCGACGCCGTCGGCCTGTTGGTCGGCGCGCTGGGCGACGTCCCGCTGATCGGCTTCGCGGGGGCGCCGTTCACCATGGCGTCCTATCTGGTCGAGGGCGGCCCCAGCAAGTTGCACGAGCGCACCAAGACGATGATGTTCGCCGAGCCGGCCACCTGGCACGCGCTGATGGAGGTGCTGGCCGACCTGACCATCGACTTCCTGCGCGTTCAGCTCGACGCCGGGGTGGATGCCATCCAGCTGTTCGACTCCTGGGCAGGCACGCTGTCGCCGGCCGACTACCGCAGCTACGTGCTGCCGCACAGTGCGCGGGTGTTCGCCGCACTGGCCGACTACGGCGTCCCGATGACCCATTTCGGGGTCAACACCGGTGAGTTGCTCGGGGCCATGGGACAGGCGGGCGCGACGGTGGTCGGCGTGGACTGGCGCACCTCGCTGGCCGACGCGGCGGCGCGCATCGAACCGGGCAAGGCGCTGCAGGGCAACCTCGACCCGGTGGTGCTGCTGGCCGGCTGGCCGGCGGTCGAGAAGGCCGCCCGCGCGGTGGTCGACGACGGGCGGCTGGCGGTCGACGCCGGCGCGGCGGGGCACATCTTCAATCTCGGTCACGGTGTGCTGCCGGCCACCGACCCGGGGGTCATCACCGACCTGGTGGCCCTGGTGCACTCGTTGTGACGTCGCACCGCACGTATGCGGTTGTGGGCGGCGGCATTTCCGGGATCGCCGCGGCCTACCGGATCCGTGCGGCGGCCGGTCCGGACGCGACGATCCGGGTGTTCGACCCGGCCGACCGGCTCGGCGGTCTGCTGCGCACCGAGACGCTGGGCGGCCAGCCGGTCGACATCGGGGCCGAGGCGTTCATCGTCCGCCGCCCGGAGGTGCCCGCGCTGCTGGCCGAGCTGGGCCTGGCGGACCGGGTGATCAGCCCCACCGGGGTGCACACCACCATCTACAGCGGCGCCCGGCTTCACCCGCTGCCGTCCGGCGCGGTCAACGGGATACCGGGCACCGCCGAGTCGGTCGCCGGTCTGGTCGACCGGGAGACCCTGGCCCGGATCACCGCCGAACCCGACCGGCCGATGCACTGGCGGCCCGGCTCGGATCCCGCGGTCGGGGCGGTGGTCGCCGACCGGTTCGGCGAGCAGGTGGTATCCCGCTCGGTGGACCCGATGCTCTCCGGTGTCTACGCCGGCTCGGCGGCCACCATCGGGATCCGGTCCTCGGCGCCGAGTGTGGCGGCCGCACTGGACGCCGGTGCGTCAAGCCTGACCGCGGCGGTCCGGGCGGCGCTGCCCGGCGCGACCGGCGGCCCGGTGTTCGGCGCGATCGAGGGCGGCTATCGGGTGCTGCTCGACGAGCTGATCGCCCGCAGTGCGCTGTGCTGGTCCCAGGCCGCGGTCCGTGCGGTGAGCGCGGATGAATCCGGCTGGCTGATCGACGACGGAACCCCCACCGGGTTCCGTGCGGACGCGGTGGTGCTGGCGCTGCCCGCCCCGCAGGCCGCCCGGCTGCTGGAAGCCGTGGCGCCCGGCGCGGCCGCGGCCGCCGCGCGCGTCCAGGTCGCCTCGGCGGTGGTGCTCGCGATGGCCATGCCCGCGGGCACCCCGTTCCCGCCGCAGTCCGGGGTCCTGGTGGCCACCGGCGAAGC
Organism: Mycobacteriaceae bacterium; assembly: GCA_029979305.1. Classification (GTDB taxonomy): domain Bacteria; phylum Actinomycetota; class Actinomycetes; order Mycobacteriales; family Mycobacteriaceae; genus Mycobacterium. The sequence continues at coordinate 18,987 of JAPOHV010000013.1, forward strand.
CCTGCACTGCAAGGCCGTCACGTTGTCGAGTCGGAAATGGGGCAGCCGCGGCGGGGCCGAGCTGCTGCGGCTGTCGTTCGGCCGGTTCGGCGACGACATCGCCCGCGCGACCCCCGACGACACGCTGCGGGCCTGGGCGCAGCAGGACATCGCCACCGTTTTCGGTATCACCGCCGACCCCCTCGACGTGCTGATTCACCGATGGATCGACGGGCTGCCGCAGTACGGGCCCGGCCACGCCGATCTGGCCGCCGCGGTGCGCGCCGGCCTGCCGCCCGGCCTGGCGGTGGCGGGCAACTTCCTCGACGGCGTGGGGGTGCCCGCCTGCCTGGTCGCCGCCGGCCGTGCCGCCGAGGCGGTCCTGGCGTCCTGACCAGCGCCGCCTGACCGGTCCGTGGCACCATGATGGCCATGGCGCGACTGGATTACGACACGCTCAACGCGACCGTCCGTTATGTGATGTTCTCGGCGTTCGCCGTGCGCCCCGGGGTGCTCGGCTACGACGAGGAGTCCCGGGCCGCGGTCGCCGACGAAACCGCGATGTTCCTCAAGCAGCAGGAGGAGCGCGGTGTGGTGGTCCGCGGCCTCTACGACGTCGCGGGTATGCGGGCCGACGCCGAGTTCATGATCTGGACGCACGCCGAGCGGGTCGAGGATCTGCAGGCGGCCTACAGCGACTTCCGTCGCGTCACCACCCTCGGCCGGGCGTCCACCCCGGTGTGGAGCAGTGTCGCCCTGCATCGCCCCGCCGAGTTCAACAAGAGTCACGTCCCGGCGTTCCTGGCCGGCGAGGAACCGGGCAACTACGTCTGCGTCTACCCGTTCGTGCGGTCGCTGGACTGGTATCTGCTGCCCGACGAGGAGCGCCGCAAGATGCTCGCCGATCACGGTATGGCCGCCCGCGGCTACAAGGATGTGCGCGCCAACACCGTGCCCGCCTTCGCGCTCGGCGACTACGAGTGGATCCTGGCCTTCGAAGCCATGGAACTGCACCGGATCGTCGACCTGATGCGCGACCTGCGCGCCACCGAGGCCCGTCGGCACGTCCGCGAGGAGATCCCCTTCTTCACCGGCCCGCGGGTGGGTGTCGAGGAGTTGGTCAGCCGGCTGCCGTGACAGCACCGACACCGTCAACCCGCCACGTCGCCATCGCGGCCGCGGTGGTGTTCGCCGGTTTCACGGTGTGGTTGCTCGGCGGCTTCACCCACGGCGACGCCCTGAAGGCCATCGACGACATCGCCCTGGTGGTGGTGTCGATACCCGCGCTGGTGTTCGCGGTCCAGGCTGCCCGCTCGACACAGGGCAGGCTGCGGGCGGGGTGGTCCTGCCTGGCGGCCGGTCTGACCGTGTGGACGGTGGCCGAGGTGCTGTGGACCTACGACGAACTGGTGTTGCGGGAGGTTCCCTTCCCGTCGCTGGCCGACGTGTTCTTCCTGTTGTTCCCCATCGGCGCGGGAGCCGCCCTGCTGCTGTTCTGGAACCGCCGCAGCCGCGAATCGCTTGCCCGGATACTGCTCGACGCGGTGATCGTCGCCGGATCCCTGTTCATCGTCTCGTGGCTGCTCGTGATGAGCAAGATCAACGAGACACGATCGGCAAGCACCCTGGAATTCGTTCTCTCCCTGGCGTATCCGGTCACCGACCTGATCCTGCTGACCATATCCGCCGTAGTCCTGGTCAGTGCGAGGGCCGCGCAGCGGGTGTCGATGACACTGATGACACTGGGTCTGGCCTGTATGGCGATCGCCGACAGCGGCTACGCGTTCCTGTCCGCGCAGAGTGCGTACTTCAGCGGGGATCTCATCGACATCGGCTGGGTGGCGGGGCTGCTGCTGCTGACGGTGGCCGCCGCGGCGGGCCGCGATGGGCAGTCGAACCAGAACCAGACGGCGGAGATGCCGGGTTGGGCATCGGTCTGGCTGCCCTACGCTCCGCTGATGCTGGCGGCCGGCGTGCTCGCGGCCCACCCGCCCGGCGCCTCGTCGACGGGCCTGGTGCTCACGGTCGGACTGGTGCTGGTGGTCACCGTGCTGTGCCGGCAGTTCCTCGCGGTCCGGGAGAACCGGCGGCTGCTCGCGGTGGTCGCCGACCAGGCGCTGCGGGATCCGCTCACCGGGCTGGCCAACCGGGCGCTGTTCGCCGATCGGCTCAACCACGCGATGGCGTTGCAAGAGCGGGACGGCCACTCGCTGAGTGTGCTGGCCATCGACCTCGACGAGTTCAAGCTCGTCAACGACACATTCGGCCACGCCGCCGGCGATGACCTGCTGGTCGCGGTCGCAGACCGGCTGCGTGGCGCCGTACGCACCGGCGACACCGTATCGCGGCTCGGCGGTGACGAGTTCGGGGTGATCCTCGAGGGCCCGGCAGACACCGCCGAGCCGTTGGCGCGCCGGGTCGTCAAGGCCTTCGAGGCGCCGTTCATCGTCGAAGACCGAGAGGTGGTCGTGCGACCCAGCGTCGGCTTCGCCGTCGCCCCGACCGCTCGCACCGCCTCCGGCCACGAGGTCGAGGATCTGCTCAAGCGGGCCGACGAGGCGATGTACTCGGCCAAGCGTTCCCGGGGCGACGGCTTGATGCTGTGGCGGTCGGCGGACACCCTCACCGCCGGCGAGGAGTTGCTCGCCGGCCTGCGTGACGCCATCGACCGTCGCGCCCTGGCACTGGTGTACCAGCCCAAGTTCAACCTCAAGACCTCGGCGCCGGTTGGTGTGGAGGCGCTGCTGCGCTGGCCCCGCCGCGACGGCGAACAGCTCGGCCCCGACGAGTTCCTGCCGTTGGTCCGGCGGCACGGGCTGATCGGCCCGGTCACCGACTTCGTCATCGATCGGGCGCTCGACGACGCGGCCCGGTGGTACGCCGCGGGCGCGCACGTCCCGGTCGCGATCAATCTCTTCGCGCCGTCGCTCGCCACCCCGAATCTGCCGGAACGGATCAGCCGTGAGCTGGCCGCGCGGGATCTCAGCCCGTCGGCGCTGACCGTCGAGATCACCGAGGACATGGTGCTGGACAACCTCGCCCGTACCCGCACCGTCCTCAGTGAACTGCGCGAGCGCGGAATCAGGATCGCCATCGACGATTTCGGCAGTGGCTACTCGGCGTTGAGCTACCTGCGCGACCTTCCGGTCGACGAAGTCAAACTGGACCGCGACTTCATCGCGCCGATCGCCCATGATCCGCGGGCGGCGGCGGTGGCACGCGCGGTGATCGACGTGGCCCGTGTGCTTTGCCTCACCACGGTCGCCGAGGGTGTGGAGGACGTCGAGACGGTGAACTGTCTTCGTGAGTTCGGCTGCGACTTCGTGCAGGGGTATCTCTACAGCCAGCCGTTGAACGCCGACCAGGTGCTCAAGCTCGCGACCAGCGAGGTGTCCGCCTAGAAGGGTGGGTCGTCGGTGTCGGGATCGGGGTACGCCGAGGCTGTCGTGCCCAGTCGGATCCGGCGGTTGCGGCGGCGTTCGGAGACGATGCGGTGGGCGCGGTTCGCCGAGCGCGTCGTACTGCGTCGTGGCATCATCGCGGTCCGCTCGCCGATGCCGGGTTCGGCGGCGGGAGGCGGTCCGGCCGACTGGCCGGTCGGTCTCATCAGAGCCGGAAACAGCCACGCGCTGCCTGGCGTGGTGACATATGTCTGCCCGTCCGGAAGTGTCCAGATCACGGTGCCATCCCGCAGCTGGCGGTCCCGCCAGCCCCAGAACGTCTTCAGTAAATGGTGAAAACGACAGAGCGCCTTGATGTTTGACGCACACGTGCCCCCTCGGGGGTAAGGGATGGTGTGGTCGAGGTCGCAGTCGGTGGCCGGCCGGTCGCACCCCGGTGCCCGGCAGGTCAGGTCACGGGCCCGGACGAAGTCGGCCAACGCCACCGAGGGCCGGTATCGGGGTTCGGGCGCGTCGTCGGCGGGATGGATCAGGGGCCGGAGTTTGGCGGTGGCGGCCAGATCGCGGAGCACCTCGCCGGTGATCAGGCTGTCCGCGCCCATCAGATACCCCGGCCGCTGGGAGCGTCCCTCCAGGGTGGCCTGCTCGGCGACGACGTGGATAACCACCCCGGAACGGACGGGCGTGACGGCGGGGCAGTCCGACCGCCCGCACCGGCACATCAGCCGGTCGGCGCCGGTTGCGAGGGCTCCCAGTGCGTCGGCACGCCGGTTGTCCCGGGTGCGGGGGTCGGCCGTGCAGACGGAGCGGGCCATCTCCTCGAGCCGCCTGTCGAGCAGATGGGCGTCGGTGGCGAATAACCGTCCCGACAGATCGGCTGTGCCGTCTTTGTTGTCCCAGACGATCACGTCGCGGTCGCGGGCGCGTTCCCCGGCGCGCCGAACGGCGTCCGGGTCGTGGGCGGCGATGACTCGGTCGATTTCGCGGATCAGCAGGCCGCGGCTCATCGAGGGCCAGCGTGCGGCCCATGTGGCTACGGCATTGTCGACGGCGGCCATCGCGGCGTCATCGGTGATCAGCTCGGTGCGGTAGACGATGGTCTGGAATGCGGCCGCGTCGATATCCCCGGCGGCGAAGACCGCCGAGACCGCCGGCAACCGGCGCATGGCCCGGGCGTAGGCGATGTAGCTGCCGGCTTTCCCGGGGCTGGTCCGCAGGGCGGCGGCGATCTCGGCGGCCACGGCGGCCCAGGTGTCCACCGCCCACCGCTCTTCCTCGCCGCGCTCGGCACGCCGCCGTTCGAACAGCTCACCGATCAGCCCGAGCCGACGGGCTGCGGCCTGGTTCTCCGCGCGGCCCGCAGAGCAGATGCCCTCGATGAGTGACCTCGAACCGGGCGTATCGGGCGGGTCCCAATGATCATGGATGCGTGTATCGAACATATGTTCGATAGTGCCCGACGGCTACGACAGAATCGGCGGCTCAGTCCGGCGCCAGCCGCAGCGAGATCGAGTTGATGCAATATCGCTGGTCGGTCGGAGTGGGATAGCCCTCCCCGCTGAACACGTGCCCGAGGTGGCTGTGGCAGTTGGCACACAGCACCTCCACGCGGCGCATCCCCAGCGAGTCATCCGGTCGCAGGATCACCGCTTCGGAATCGGCCGGGTCGAAGAACGACGGCCAGCCGCAGTGCGACTCGAATTTCTCGGTGCTGCGGAAAAGTTCGGCCCCGCACGCCCGGCACTGGTAGACGCCTTCGGTCTTGGTGTCGGTGTACTCGCCGGTGAACGGCGGCTCGGTCCCGGCGTTGCGCAGCACGTGATACTCGGCCGGGGACAGACGCTTGCGCCATTCGTCGTCGGACAGCTGCAGCCGGGGGGAGGAGCTCATGCGTTTCTCCTATGTCAAGCCGCTGCCGGTTGGCAAGCGGTTTGGTGGATTTGGTGGTCGGTGTGGAGGTGGCCGAAGACCACGCGGGCCAGTCGGCGTTTGAGGCAGCGCAGGGCTTCGGTGCGGGAGTCGCCGGCGGCCAGTCGCTTGTGGTAGTAGGTCTGTCCGAGGCCATCCATGCGGATCTGGGTGACGGCGATGCGGTGCAGGGCGGCGTTGAGTTGTCGGTTTCCCGAGCGGGTCATGCGGACTCGTCCTGCGGTGTTGCCCGACCAGACCGGGATCGGCGCCACCCCGGCGTGACGGGCGAAAGCGGCCTCGCTTTTGAACCGCGCGACCCCGGCCGCCTCGCCGAGGAGTTTGGCCGCGGTCAATTCCCCACAGCCAGGCATCGCCAACAACGTCGGGGCAGCCCCGCGGACACGCTCGCCGATGCGCTGAGCCAGCCCGTTGATCAACCCGGTCAGTCGGATGATGTCAGCCAGCTCGTCACGAGCGAGCTCGGCAACCAGGCCAGGCTGGGTCGCCAGCCAGTCGGCAAGCAGGCGCTGATGCTTGCCCAGATCCATTGAGCGGGCCTTGGGAGCGTGTTCGGGATCGAGTTCATGTACCCGCCACAACAGCCGGTTGATCGTCGCAGTCCGTTGGGCAACAAGGACTTCCCGACGATCCACCAGCAGCTTCAACTCCCGGGACACCTCGTCGTGCGAGGCGACCGGAAGGTCCGGTTCCCGCAGAAACGCCCGGGCCACCGCCAACGCGTCGATCGGATCAGACTTGCCCCGTGTCCGCGCGGACTTGCGGACCATCGCCATCAGCTTCGGGGGGACCCGGCTGACCTTCTGCCCAGCAGTCAACAGATCCCGCTCCAGGCGCGCCGAGAGATGCCGACAGTCCTCGATCGCCCACACCACCTCGCCGCCGAAGCGTTCCCGGACCCACATCACCGCCTCGGCATGCCCGACACTGGTCGCAATAAAAGTTTTCTCGGCCAATTTGCGGCCGACCTCGTCGACGGCGACGAACGTGTGCGTGCGCTTGTGTACATCGGCTCCAACAACAACCATGGTGGTTGCCTCCTTCACTGTGAGGTGACGGTTGGGCCGGTCGGCGGACACATCTCAGTGGGGGCGACGCCACGCTCCTATCAAGTCACGCCGGCCGGTCCTTCACACCTGA
>JAPOHV010000145.1 GCA_029979305.1 Mycobacteriaceae bacterium
CATTCTGGCGCTACGCTTCGCCAACGAACTGTTCGAGCCGACCTGGAACAGCCACTACATCGACAGCGTGCAGATCACGATGGCCGAGGACATCGGGCTCGGCGGCCGGGCCGGCTACTACGACGGCATCGGGGCGGCCCGCGACGGCATCCAGAACCACCTGATCCAGCTGCTGGCGCTGACGGCAATGGAGGAGCCGGTCAACTTCGGCCCCGAGGAGGTCAAGGCCGAGAAGATCAAGGTGCTCGCCGCAACCCGGCTGGCCGAGCCGCTGAACCTGACCAGCTCCCGGGGCCAGTACACCGCCGGCTGGCAGGGCGGCGAGAAGGTGGTGGGACTGCTCGATGAGGACGGCTTCTCCAAGACCTCGACCACCGAGACCTTCGCCGCGATCACCCTCGAGGTCGACACCCGGCGCTGGGCGGGCGTGCCGTTCTACCTGCGTACCGGAAAACGCCTGGGACGCAGGGTGACTGAGATCGCGCTGCTCTACAAGCGGGCACCGCACCTGCCGTTCGACACCACCATGACCGAGGAACTCGGGCAGAACGCTCTGGTGATCCGGGTTCAGCCGGATGAGGGAATCACGATCCGGTTCGGCTCCAAGGTGCCCGGCAGCACCATGGAGGTGCGCGACGTCAACATGGACTTCTCCTACGGGTCGGCCTTCGCCGAGGACTCCCCGGAGGCCTACGAGCGGCTGATCCTCGACGTGCTGCTCGGTGAGCCGTCGCTGTTCCCGACCAACGCCGAAGTGGAGCTGTCCTGGAAGATCCTCGACCCGGTGCTCGAGTACTGGGCCGCGCACGGCAAGCCCGACCCATACGACTCCGGTTCCTGGGGGCCGGAGTCGGCGTTCGAGATGCTGCAGCGGTCCGGCCGGGAATGGAGAAGACCGTGATTGTCGACCTTCCCGACACGACGACCAACGAGCTCAACAAGCGCATCACCTCGCTGCGCGAAGAGGGCGGCGCGATAACCCTGGGCCGGGTGCTCTCCCTCGTGGTGGCCCCCGACACCGAGGCGATCGTGGAGGACGCCATCGAGGCCGCCGTCGCATCCAGCCGCGAACACCCCTGCCGCATCATCGTCGTGGTCCCTGCCGACCGGCTGGCCTCCGAACCGCGCCTGGACGGCCAGTTGCGGGTGGGCGGCGACGCCGGTGCCGGCGAGGTGGTGGTGCTGCGCACCCACGGGCCGTTGGCCGCGCACGCCACCAGCGTGGTGCTGCCGTTCCTGCTGCCGGACACGCCGGTTGTGGTGTGGTGGCCCGGCGCCGCTCCCGAGGTGCCGGCAGCAGATCCGTTGGGCCGCTTGGCGAGACGGCGGATCACCGACGCCACCGGGGCGGAGAACCCGCTCGCCACGCTGCGCGGCCGACTGAAGGGCTACACCCAGGGCGACACCGACCTGGCGTGGAGCCGGATTACCTACTGGCGGGCGCTACTGGCCTCGGCTCTCGACCAGCCGCCCCACGAACCGGTCACGGCAGCGGTGGTATCCGGCAGGGCCGAGGAACCGGCCCTGGACATCCTGGCCGGCTGGCTGGCGGCGCGAATCGACGGTCCGGTCCGCCGCGAGGTCGGCGCTCTGAAGGTGGAACTGCTCCAGCCCAGCCAGACCATCACGCTGAGCCGGCCGCAGGACGGGTCGACAGCCACCCTGAGCCGGACCGGCCGCCCGGACGCACAGCTGCCGTTGGCCCGCCGCGAGACCCGCGAGTGCCTGGCCGAGGACATGCGCCGTCTCGACGCCGACGAGGTCTACCACGAAGCGCTGGCGGCCCTGGACAAGGTGACCTACCCGGGTGGCTGAGCCGGAGGTCAGCGTCGACATCTACCCCGACACCGACTCGCTGGTGAAGGCGGCCGGCGACCGGCTGGCCGGCGCCATCGCCGCCGCGATCGCCGAGCGCGGCCGGGCCATGGTGGTGCTCACCGGCGGCGGCACCGGTGTCGGGCTGCTCAAGGTGCTCGGCACCCACCCGGTGGACTGGGACCGCGTACAGCTGTTCTGGGGAGACGACCGGTTCGTGCCGCACGACGACGACGAGCGCAACGAGAAGCAGGCCCGCGAGGCGCTGCTCGACCACGTCACGATTCCCGCCGGCAACGTCCACCCGATGCCGCCCAGTGACGGCGCGTACGGCGACGATCTGGACGCCGCCGCACGCGGCTATGCCGCCACGTTGGCCGACGCGGCCGAATCAGGCGATCCCACACCGATTTTCGACGTCCACCTGCTGGGCATGGGCGGCGAGGGCCACATCAACTCGCTGTTCCCGCACACTCCGGCGGTACGGGAGACCGACCGCATGGTGGTGGGCGTGGCCGATTCCCCCAAACCGCCGCCCAGGCGCGTCACGCTGACGCTGCCGGCGGTGCGCCGGTCACGGCAGGTGTGGCTGGTGGTGTCCGGCGACGCCAAAGCCGACGCGGTCGCCGCGGCGGTCGCCGGCGCCGCCCCGGACGACGTACCGGCCGCCGGCGCCCTCGGGCTGGAGAAGACGATTTGGCTTGTTGACTCCGCGGCCGCGAGCAAACTGTCAGACTGATCGACATGGACGACGACAGGTCACGCCCACGCAGCCCCGTCGAGCGGATCAGGACGCTGGCGCAGGCGGCGCTGAACGCCGACGAAACCGTCGATCAGGTCGACCATGTCCTCGACGACCTCGAGGAAAGCCTGGAAGGTCTGAATACGGCGGTGCGCGGGCTGGAGGGCTCGCTGGACTACTTCGACAAGACTCTCAACCGGCTCAACGACACGCTCGGGCAACTGGAGGGGATCGTCAACCGGGTGGAGCGCATGGTCGACGTGGCCGAGTCGGCGATGTCGCCGGTGGCGGCCACCGAGGCCGCTGTACGCGGCGTGCTCAACGCGATCCGCCGCCGCTGAGCTGTGCCGCTCGCACGTCGCTAGCCGCTGTTACGCAGTGCGGAGGCCAGGCCGCTCATCGTGAGCAGGATCCCCCGCTTGACCAGATCGTCCTCGTCGCCGCCCCGGTACCGGCGGAGCAACTCGACCTGCAGATGGTTGAGCGGTTCCAGGTAGGGGAACCTGTTGAACACCGAACGGGCCAGCGCCGGGTTGTCGGCCAGCAGATCGTCCTGGCCGGAGACGAGTCTGTGCATCGCGATGGTCCGCTCGTGTTCGGCGCGGATCATGCCGAAGACCCGCTCCCGCAGTTCGGTGTCGCCGACCAGTTCGGCGTAGCGCGCCGCCAGACCCATATCGGACTTCGCCAGCACCTGGGCCATGTTGGACAGCACGGTGCGGAAGAACGGCCATCTGCCGTAGAGATCGCGCAGCACCTCGAGCCGTTCCCCCGAATCCCCGTCGGCGATCCAGTCCTGCAGGGCGGTTCCGGTGCCGTACCAGCCGGGCAGCATCACCCGGCACTGGCTCCACGCCAGCACCCACGGGATGGCACGCAGGTCCGAGATCGACGTGGTGGCCTTGCGACTGGTCGGCCGGCTGCCGATGTTGAGCGATCCGATCTCGCTTACCGGTGTGGACTGTTCGAAGTACTCGACGAATCCTGCTGTGCGATGGACTAGTTCGGCGTAGGCCCGCTGCGCACGGGCGGCGAGTTCGTCGAGCACCTGATAAGCAGGAACGGCGGCGGCGCCGAGACCCTCCACATCGAGCAGGGTCGACTCCAGGGTGGCGGCGACCAGGCTCTCAAGGTTGCGGTGCGCGATACGCGGTTCGGCATACTTGGCCGCGATCACCTCACCCTGTTCGGTGAGCCGCAACGAGCCGTTGACCGCTCCCGGCGGCTGCGCCAGGATCGCGTCGTAACTGGGACCGCCGCCCCGTCCGATGGTTCCACCCCGGCCGTGGAAGAGTCGCAGCCGGATACCGGTCCGCCCGGCGGCCTCGACCAGATCGAGTTCGGCGCGGTACAGCGCCCAGTTGGCCGCCAGATACCCGCCGTCCTTGTTCGAGTCGGAATAACCGAGCATCACCTCCTGGGTGCGATCACGGGCCGCGACCATGGCGCGGTAGACCGGCACCGCCAGGGCGGCCTCCAGGATGGACGCCCCGCGCTGCAGGTCGTCGATGGTCTCGAACAGCGGCACGATGCCCACCGGGGCGTAGACCCCGCGGCCGGATACCGAGCCCGAAAGATCCAGCAGCCCGGCCTCTTTGAGCAGCAGCGCGGCTTCGAGCATGTCCGACACCGACTGGCACATCGAGATGATGTAGGTGGGCACCGCCTCGGCGCCCAGCAGCCGGACCGCGCGAGCCGCAGCGGCGATGATGTCGAGTTCCTTGCGGGCCAACTCCGACAACTCGGCGCCGGCGCGCACCAGGGGCCGGCGGGTGGCGAGTTCGGCCGCCAGCACCGCAACCCGCTGCTGCTCGGACAGCGAACTGTAGTCGGGATGCACGCCGGCCCAGGCGAGCAGTTCTGCGACCACCTTCTCGTGCATCTCGGAGTTCTGCCGCATGTCCAGACCGCACAGATGAAAACCGAAGGCGTCCAGCGCATCGCGCAGCCGCGTCAACCGGTCCTCGGCGAGGATCGCACTGCCGTGCGCTCGCAGTGAGGCGTCGATCACCTCGAGATCGGCCTGCATCCGGTCCGCGGCGGCGTAGGGCGTGAGTCCGAGGTCGAGCATGTGCCCGGGCAGCCGGTCGAGGACCGCCGCGGCGGTGGCGCTCAGCCGGGCCCGCACCACCCGGACTGCCCGCCGGTACGGCTCGTCGGCGCGGGCCTCCTCGGGGCATGCCGACGCCAGTGCCGCGAGTTCCTCGTCGATCTGCACCAGCCGGGCCGACATGGACAGCTCCCGCTCGAGCTCGACCAGCTCGCCGAGGTAATGCGCCAGCGCGGTGTGGGCGGCGCGGCCGGTGGCCAGTGCGACCACCTCGGCGGTGACGTTGGGGTTGCCGTCCCGATCACCGCCGATCCACGAGCCGGGCCGCACGATCGGGCGGTCGAGCAGGGCGGCATCGGGCCAGCGACTGCGCAGCGCGTCGCGAACCGCGGCGTTGATCCTCGGGACGACCTCGAAGAACGAGGCCGGGTAATAACGCAGGCCGGACTCGATCTCGTCGGCAACCTGCAAGCGGGACAACCGGATCAGCGCGCTCTGCCACAGCGTGAGGATCTGGCGGCGGAGCTCGGGCTCGATCGGCCGGCCGTCGTCGGTCTCGGTGCGGCCGTGCAACCGCAGCCGCATCAGCGTGGTGATGCGGTTCTGGGTGTCGAAGATGGTGCGGCGGCGGGTCTCGGTGGGGGGGGCGGTGATGACCGGTGACACCAGCGCACCGCGCAGCGCCCCGGCAACGACGTCCGCGGTCAGCCCGGCGGCGTCGAGTTTGCGGTACGTGGCGGCCAGGGTGCTGTCCAGCGGCGCCTCCCCCGCGCTGACGTGCATCGCCCGCCGGCGTTCACGATGGATGTCCTCGGCGACGTTGGCCAGCAGCGCGAAGTGACCGAATGCGCGGATCACCGGGATCGCGCGGCGGATGTCGATGCCGTCGAACATCCGGGCCAGCTGCGCGCGGTCGATCTCCGATCGGCGCACCCGGAACGACTCCACCCGGGCCCGCTCGACCAGTTCGAAGACCTCCTCGCCGTTCTGTTCGCGGACGGTGTCACCGAGCATCGCGCCGAGCAGCCGGATGTCCTCGCGCATCGGTTCGGTGGCCTCGCGACCCACCCTGGTGCGGTACACCGAGCCGATGGGATCCAGGACGTCGGTGTCGGAAGGCTGCGCCATGGCGTCAAGTATCGGGCAGAATCGCCGTCCATGCCCCGCCCCACCGTCTTCGTCGCCCGACGGGTGATCACCATGGACCCCGGCAATCCCGACGCCACCGCGGTCGCGGTGTCCGACGGACGAATCACCGCCGTCGGCGCCGCGGCGGACCTCGACGGCGACATCGACCACACCTTCGCCGACGCGGTGCTGCTGCCCGGGCTCATCGACCAGCATCTGCACCCGATCCTGGGTGCGAGCACGCTGATCACGGAAGTGATCGCGGTCGAGGACTGGGTGATGCCGGAGCGGACCTTCCCCGCCGCGCGCAACGCCGAGGAGTACCGGCGACGGCTGACCGACGCCGAGCGGGGACTGGCCGACCCCGACGAGTGGCTGTTCTCCTGGGGCTACCACGCGCTCTGGCACGGCGGGCTGGACCGGGCGGCACTCGACGCGATCACTGCATCCCGGCCGATCGTGGTGTGGCAACGCTCGTGCCACGAGTTCTTCCTCAACAGCGCGGCGATCACGGCGCTGGGACTGACCGCCGAGCAGATGGCCGGCAAGGGGTCTGCCAGTGACATGGTGGACTTCGCCGCCGGGCACTGGTGGGAGTCCGGGATGAACCTGCTGCTGCCCAGCCTGGCGCCGATCCTGATGTCACGCGAGCGGCTGGCCGCCGGTTTGCGCCAGCTGGTGGCCTACCTGCACGCCAACGGGGTGACGGCGATCAACGAGCCCGGGATCATGTGGGCGACCGAACCGTGGGACCTGTACCAACAGATCCTCGGTTCCGGCGAAACTCCCTTCGGCTCAACGTTTCTCGTCGACGCCCGCAGCCAGGCCGATTCGGGGATGGATCCGGCCGATGCGGTGGCCGATGCCGAGGAGCAGGTCGCACGGGCATCGACCGGAAAGGTCCGGCTGCTGCCCAGGCAGGTGAAACTGTTCGCCGACGGGGCCATCATCAGCCAGCTGATGCAGATGCGCGAGCCCTACCTCGACGACGCCGGCCATCCCGACCTGTGCCACCACGGCGAGTGGATGATGCAGCCCGACGTGTTCCGGGCGTTCGCCCGCGCCTACTGGGATGCCGACTGGCAGTTGCATATCCACGTCAACGGCGACGCCGGCCTGGACCTTGTGCTCGACACCATCGAGCAGTGCATGGCCGAACACCCGCGGGGCGACCACCGCACCGTCGTCGTGCACTTCGCCAACTCGACCGAGGAGCAGGTGGACCGGATCGCCGAACTCGGCTGCATCGTGTCGGCCAACTCCTACTATCCGGTGGGCTTCGCCGACAAGTACGCCGAGCACGGCCTGGGCGCCGGGCGTGCCGACGTCATGGTGCGGGCGGCGTCGGTACTGCGCCGCGGAATTCCG
>JAPOHV010000190.1 GCA_029979305.1 Mycobacteriaceae bacterium
GTGCTGGAGCTTCGCGACAAGATCGGCGCGGTGCCCGGCGGGCCCGAGAGCTCAGCGGCGACCGGCCACGCCGTACGCACTCCGGTGGTGGAAGCCCTTGTCGGCCTTGGCTTTGCGGTCAAACAGGCCGAGGAGGCCACTGACAAGGTGCTCGCCGGCGACCCGGAGGCCAACACCTCGGCAGCGCTGCGTGCGGCACTGTCGCTGCTAGGGAAGAAGTAGGCGATGAGCAGGTTCGACGACGGCGCCGAGGAGGAGTTCGAGCGCGACGTCTCCCCGGCGCTGACCGTCGGGGAGGGCGACATCGACGCCAGCCTGCGGCCCCGGTCGCTGGGGGAGTTCATCGGCCAGCCGCGGGTGCGCGAGCAGTTGCAACTCGTCATCGAGGGCGCCAAGAACCGCGGCGGCACACCGGATCACATTCTGCTGTCGGGCCCGCCCGGCCTGGGCAAGACCTCGCTGGCGATGATCATCGCCGCTGAACTGGGCTCGTCGCTGCGGGTCACCTCCGGCCCGGCCCTGGAGCGCGCCGGGGATCTGGCCGCCATGCTCTCCAATCTGGTCGAGGGTGACGTGCTGTTCATCGACGAGATCCACCGCATCGCCCGGCCCGCCGAGGAGATGCTCTACCTGGCGATGGAGGACTTCCGCGTCGACGTCGTGGTGGGCAAAGGCCCCGGGGCGACGTCGATTCCACTGGACGTCGCGCCGTTCACCCTGGTCGGTGCCACCACCCGATCCGGTGCGCTGACCGGTCCGCTGCGCGACCGGTTCGGCTTCACCGCCCACATGGACTTCTACGATCCCGCCGAACTCGAGGCAGTGCTGCGCCGTTCGGCGGGCATCCTGGGCATCGACCTCGGTACGGAGGCCGGCGGTGAGATCGCCCGCCGGTCCCGGGGCACGCCGCGTATCGCCAACCGGTTGCTTCGCCGGGTCCGCGACTACGCCGAGGTGCGCGCCGACGGCGTCATCACGCGCGACGTCGCCAAGGCGGCGCTGGAGGTCTACGACGTCGACGAACTCGGCCTGGACCGGCTGGACCGCGCGGTGCTCTCGGCGCTGATCCGCAGCTTCGGCGGCGGACCGGTGGGGGTTTCGACGCTGGCGGTCGCGGTCGGGGAGGAGGCCACCACCGTCGAGGAGGTGTGCGAGCCGTTCCTGGTGCGCGCCGGGATGATCGCCCGCACTCCGCGCGGCCGGGTGGCCACCGCGCAGGCGTGGACACACCTGGGCCTGTCACCGCCGCCGGCGGCCGGCGGACTGGGGCAGTCAGTACTGTTCGACTGATGATCGCCGTCGCGTTGCTCTTCGCCGGACTCGCAGCGCTGCTGCACGTCTACATCTTCGTGCTGGAGTCGCTGCGCTGGACCGCCCCGCGCACCCGCGCGGTGTTCGGCACCTCCGCCGAAGATGCCGAGACCACCAAGTCGCTGGCGTTCAACCAGGGCTTCTACAACCTGTTCCTCGCGATCGTCACCGCGGCGGGCATCGGCGCGATCACGGCCGGCCACCGCGGGGTCGGCGCCGCCCTGATTTTCGCCGGTGCCGGATCAATGCTCGCCGCCGCGCTCGTTCTGCTGGCGTCATCGCCGAATCTGTTGCGCGCCGCGGTCATCCAGGGGGCTTTCCCGCTCGTGGCCGTCGCGGTTCTGGCCGCGGCGCTGATCTGATGGCCGCGGCGGTGCTGTTCAGCGGCGGAACGGTCTGGACCGGCGCCAAGGACACCGACGCTCTGCTGGTCGCCGACGGCACGGTGCGCGCACTGGGCGACCGCGCCCGCACTGAAGCGCGCGAACACTCCGACGTGACGAGCGTCGACCTCGAGGGCGGCTTCCTCATGCCGTCGTTCGGCGACGGCCACGCCCACCCGCTCTACGGGGGGCTGGAAGCGGCGGGCCCTGAGGTGCGGCCGTGCCGCTCGGTCGACGAAATCGTCGCCGCGGTGGGCCGATTCGCCCGCCGCCATCCGGAGACGGAGTGGATCGTCGGCGCGTCTTATGACGGCAGCCTGGCCCCGGACGGCCTGTTCGACGCCCGATGGCTGGACGCGGCCGTACCGGATCGGCCGGTGGTGCTGCGGGCCTGGGACTACCACACGGTGTGGTGCAACACCGAGGCGCTGCGCCGCGCCGGCATCACCGCCGAGACCCCTGATCCGGTGCTCGGCGAGATTCCGCACCGCGCCGACGGTTCGGCACTCGGGACGCTGCGGGAGTGGGGCGCGGTCGATCTCGTCATGGGCGTCGTTCCGCCGCGAGACGAGTCGGTGAGGGTGGCGGCACTGCGAACCGCCGCCGACTACCTGCTGGCCGGTGGGGTCACCTGGGTGCAGGATGCCTGGGTCGAGCCGGCCGACGTGGAGACCTATCTGGCCGCCGCCCGCCACGACGCGCTGCGCCTGCGGTTCAACCTCGCGCTCTACGCCGATCCGCGGTTCTTCGACAGCCAGGTGCAGCAGTACGCCGAGGCGCGACAGCGGGTGCAGGAGTGCGGATCGGCGCTGCTGACCGCGAACACCGTCAAGTTCTTCGCCGACGGGGTGGTGGAGAACGAGACCGGGGCGCTGCTCGAGCCGTACTGCTCCGGCCTGCACAGCCACGGGCAGCGCAACTGGGAGGGCGACTCGCTGGCCGAGGCCGCCCGCCGGGTGGACGAACTGGGACTGCAGATCCATATCCACGCGATCGGCGACGCGGCGGTGCGCCAGGCCCTCGACGCCATCGAACACGTCATCGCGCGGAACGGACCGCGCGACCGCCGGCCGGTGATCGCGCACGTCCAGCTCGCCGACGATGCCGATCTGGGCCGCTTCGCGGAATTGGGCGTGATACCCAATATGCAGCCGCTGTGGGCCCAGATGGATGCGTTGATGACCGTGCTGACCGTGCCCCGTCTCGGGCGCGAGCGCGCCGACCGGCAGTACCGGATGGCCACGCTGGCCGACTCCGGCGCTCCGTTGGCCCACGGTTCGGACTGGCCGGTGTCTTCGGGCCGTCCACTGGACGGCATCGCGGTGGGGGTCTCCCGCCGCACCTCCGGCGGCGACCCGCCCGGCGGGTGGACGCCGCAGGAGATCCTGCCGATCGAACGCGCGCTGCGGGCCTACACCGCGGGGGTGGCCTACCAGGCGTTCGCCGACGGGCGGTGGGGCTCGATAGCGGCCGGCGCCGCGGCCGATCTGGTCTGGCTGGACCGCGCCCCCCGATCCGCCCCGCCGCTGGAACTGCCCGCCATCGGCGTGCGCGCCACCTACCTCAACGGGCAACCGGCCTACCGGGCCGCCGACCGGAAAGGCCGCCCATGACCGTTCCCGGAGGCGGTAGCCTCAGGCGCGCGCTGGGACTGCCGTCGCTGGTGCTGTTCGGCATGGTCTACATCGTCCCGCTGACCGTGTTCACCACCTACGGGATCGTCACCGAGATGACCGGCGGCCGGCTCCCGGTGGCCTATCTCGTCACGCTGGTCGCGATGTTCTTCACCGCGCTGTCCTACGCGAGGATGTCGGTGGCCTTCCCGGTCGCCGGGTCGGCCTACACCTACATCCAGAAAACCTTCGGCGCTCCGCTGGGGTTCCTGACGGGCTGGTCGCTGCTGCTGGACTACCTGTTCCTGCCGATGCTGAACTACCTCGTCATCGGCATCTACCTGGAGGCGGCGTTCCCATCGGTGCCGGCCTGGGTCTTCATCGTCACCGCCATCGGCGTGGTCACCGTACTCAACGTGGTCGGGATCGTCTCGGTGGCCAGGGCCAACTTCCTGATCATCGCGATTCAGACCATCTTCATCATCACGTTCCTGGCGATGGCCGCCGCGGCCATCGCCGGCAAGGGTGACGTCAGCCTGACCGCGCCGTTGCGCGGCGACGGCAGCGCCCCGGGGCTGGGCCCGATCCTGGCGGGTGCGGCCGTGCTGTGCCTGTCATTCCTGGGTTTCGACGCCGTCTCCACCCTCTCGGAGGAGGCCAGGGACCCGACCCGCAACGTGCCCCGGGCGATCATCTTCGCCACGGTCGCCTCCGGACTGCTGTTCGTCGCGCTGTCCTATGTGTCGCATCTGGTGTTTCCGTCGACCACCTTCGCCGATGTCGACTCCGGCTCGCTGGATGTGATGCGGGCGGCCGGCGGGAAGTTCCTCGACGCCTTCTTCACCGCGGCCTACGTCGCCGGCGCGCTCGGCTCGGCGTTGACCTCGCAGGCCTCCGTGTCGCGGATCCTGTTCGCGATGGGTCGCGACCGGATATTGCCACGACCGTTCTTCGGACACGTGTCGCCGCGGTTCGCCACGCCGGTGTACGCGATCCTGCTCGTCAGCCTGGTGTCACTGCTGGCGACCGTCATTGATCTCGCGACGCTGGCCTCGATCGTGAGTTTCGGTGCGCTGGTGGCGTTTTCAGCGGTCAATCTCTCGGTCGTCAAGCACTACTTCCTTGATGAGGGGCAACGGTCCGGTGGGCAGGTGCTGCGTAATCTGGTGCTGCCGCTGATCGGTTTCGTGCTCACGGTGTGGCTGTGGACCAGCCTGTCCGGGTTGACCCTCAAAGTCGGAATGATTTGGCTGGCAGCAGGATTCGGCTGGCTGGCCGCGGTCACCCGCGGCTTCCGACGGCCGACGCCGGTGATGGACATCGACACCGACTGAGCCGCCCGGGTGCGGGGCCAACCGTCAACCGACGGTGCGGATGAGTTTTTTGTTGACGAATTCGTCGATGCCGAAGCGGCCGAGTTCGCGTCCGAAGCCGGAGCGTTTGATGCCGCCGAAGGGTAGTTCGACGCCTTCGGCGCCGACGGCGTTGATGAAGACCA
>JAPOHV010000130.1 GCA_029979305.1 Mycobacteriaceae bacterium
CGTCGTGCCTGCGATGCACGTGCCGAAAGCACCACCTGCTCAAGACTTTCTGGGTCGGACCGGGGGGCTGGAGCGATGTTCAGTTGCCGGACGGCACAATCCACTGGACCTCCCCGAGTGGCAAGGTCTACACAACCGTGCCCGGTATCCGGTTCTTCTTCCCCGACTGGGACACTGACACCGGCCCGCTCCCGGACACCCCACCCACCGACGATCCCGTACCGGAGCGGGCGCTGCGCATGCCCCGCCGCCGACGCACCCGCATCGCTGAAAACGCCTGCCGCGTCAGACGAGAACGCGCGCTCAACGACGGCTACGTCGCTGCCGTGACCGCCGAGCGCAACAAGCCTCCGCCGCACTGACTGGGTTCGCTCTCGAGTAGCTGACTCACCGCTGGTTCAGCACCAGACCGGGGTCGAAGGTCGCCCGCGCGGCCACCGAGGCCGCCGCTGCCGACACCACCAGTGCTGCGTCGGACTCGTAACCCTTGGGGAAGACGATCTCGGCGCTGTCCGGGCCGTCGCGGTGTGCCATCAGCCAGTCATACAGCAGCCAGTCCACCGCGCAGGTCACCGCCAACGGGTCGGCATCCGACGCTTGCGCGGCGGCCACCACCGACGCGAGCGCATCCCGGTGTTCCCTGCGGGCGCCGTCCTTGTTGGCCCCGGAGCTGTCGAAGAACACCATCGACAGAGTGAGCGGAAACCGTTGTCCCGCTTCGGTTCGCACCACCCACCGGCCGCCCATCCACGGCCGGTCAGGGTCGACCTGCTGGAATTCGCCGTATCCGCCGACCACTCCCAACTCCGGGTTGTCCAGTTCGCCGTCGAGCGGAGCAGGACCGAGCAGCCCCAGCGGCTGGCGGGCGCGGATGGAGAACAGCGCCGCGGTGCCGATGATCTTGCCGGCCCGCAGTTCGGCGCTCAGCCCGGTCTTCGCCAGGGCGGCAGCGTATTCGAAGCACAGCCGATCGCAGGTCCGGTGCAACTCCAGCAGGTCGTCGCGTTCGGCCGGGCCGGCGGGCCCGCGGCCGCCGCCGAGGATCTCACCGAACCGTTCGGCCGCGATGATCAGCGAGTCGTCGAGAGCCTCGAGATGGGTGGCGATCAGACGGTCGGGTTCGTCGTCGTCGACGACGAGCGCCTGCAGCGAGGTCGGCCGGCCTTCCGGGGTGGCCCAGTAGAACCCGATCTGCCCGTCGGCCTGCACGATGCGGGGTCTCACGGCGTCCGCCGCCAGATCATCACCCGGTTGTTGCCGGAGTCGGCCACGGCCAGCAGGCCGCCGTGCAGCGAGATCCCGTAGGGCCAGCAGAGCGTGTCCGGCTGCACCGAGGTCCAGCGGTTCTCGCCGTTGGATCCGAAATCGGGTTGAGCCAGCACGTGGTCGGCGCCGCGGGCGACCGGGCCGTTGGGCATCGAGTCCCACAGCAGCACACGGTTGTTGGCGGTGTCCGCCACCGCCAGACGGTCGCCGTCGAGACAGACCGCGTACGGGAACCGGAACCTGTCGTTGGTGTGCGGCCCGTAGGGCCACTCCTCGGCGCTGCTGAAGTCGGGCTGGCCGAGCACAAGGTCGGCGGGCCGGTCGGCGTCGGGCTGCGGCGACCAGCCCAGCACCCGGTGGTCCCCGGCGTCGGCGATCAGCAGCAGATCCTCGCGGCCGGTGATGTCATGCGGCCAGCGGAAGCTGTCCGCGGCGGCGGGACCGCCGCGGTTCTCCGACTGCGACACCGGGTCGGGCTGCCCGAGCACCACGTCAGCGGGCCGGCCCGGCTCCGGAATACCGTTGTGCCAACCCAGGACCCGGCGGTTGCCGGTGTCGGTCACCCAGAATGTCGAGCCCACCATCGCGATCCCGAATGGCCAGTTGAAACCGGCCGCCGAGCACTGTTCGCCGCGGTTTGCCAGCACCGAGGAGGAGTCGGGCTGACCCAGCACGACATCGGGCGCCACGTCGCTGTTGCGGGGAACCTCGTCCCACACCAGGATCCGGTGGTGCCAGGCGTCGGCGACGATCAGCCTGCCCTCGTGCACCAGCACCCCGGTGGGCAGGTGCATGCCGCGCTCCGGTCCGCGCCCGCCGGCTGCGGGACCCTCGGTATGGCCGTCGGGCTGGCCGAGCACTACGTCGGCCGGTTGCTCGTCGCGGTCGGGGACGCCGTGCCAGATCAGCACCCGGTGGTTTCCGGAGTCGGCCACCACCAGGTGCTCGTCGGAGAGGAACACCCCGCGCGGCGAGTACATCCAGGCCATCGACGGACTGGCCGCGGGCAGCGCCAGGCCGCCGGGCGCCGGTGCTCCCAGCCATGTCTGCGGCGACCAGCCGTCGGTGAGATCGACCGCCGGCACCACGTCCTGTCGCGTCCCGACGTTGCTGATGTTGTGCCGGACGGTGTAGCGGCTCACGTCCCGACCCGAACCCAGACGTCGCCGTCGTCCACCCGCAGCGGTAGCTGTTCGAGCTGGGCGCCGGGAGCGCTCAGGCACTCCCCCGACGACGCGTCGAAGCAGAAGCCGTGCCACGGGCAGGTCAATGTGCCGTTGCCCGGATCGAGCACCGCATCGTCGAGCGGCAGGGCTTCGTGGGCGCACTCGTTGCGGTAGGCGGACAGCCGTTGGTCGATGTTGACCACGATCACCTCGGTGACACCCCCGTCGTGGGTCAGCGTCGCCGGGGAGATCTCGCCGACCGGAAGGTCGGCGGCCGGCCCGAGGCGTACCCAGCCCTCCGCCGCGGGATCGCGGCCTATCCGCAGCGACTCCACCGGGATCAGTGTCGGGCTGGGCTGATCCTTGACCACCTCGACGGCACTGATGGCCGGAACGCCCTGCACCAGAGCCTCTTCCACGAGATTGCGCAGCGTCACCGACGACATCGAACAGCCGTTGCAGGCGCCCTCGAGCCGAACGTAGGCGGTGCCGTCCTCGACCCGGACCAGCGACACGTCACCGCCGTGGCTGTGCAGCTGCGGCCGCACCGAGTCCAGCACCTGTCCGGCGTGCGTCACCGGGTCGGGCCGGATGATTCCGTGCAGCGACAGCAGCAGGTGTACGGCGGGATCGTCGACCAGCTCGAAGAGCACCGCGCGGGCGCCGTCGTCGGCCCGCATGGCCTGCACGATCTTCACCAGACCGGCACGGTGTACGGCCTCGACCGCGGCCTGCAGTTCCTCCGCCACCGCCCGGGCCGCCGGGTCCAGATCGGCCAGTGCGGCCCCGGCGTCGTCGACCCGCTTGGCCAGCTCCTCGAAACTCGTTTCCGGCGTGCTCATTCGGACTCCGTACGCGCCAGCGCCTGCTGCCGGGAGATCTCGTCGAGGACGCCGCGCACCGTGCGCACCGAGTCGTGGTCGCCGAGTTCCTCGAACAGGTAGCGCGCCTCGTAGAGCTTGGCCTTGGCCTGGTCGAAGTCGCCCAGGTGGGCCAGTGCGTTGCCCTGGTTGGACAGCACCCTCGCCCGCCCCAGCGGGTCGGCGTCGCGATCGCGGGCCGCCAGCACGCCCTCGTAGAGCTCGACCGCCTCCACCAGGTTGTCGCTCTGGTGACTCGACGGCGTGTAGACCAGCGAGTTGGCCAGGTTCAGCTGCACACTCGCCCACTGCTCGGGGTAGTCCTCGCGGGTGTAGACCTTCAGTGCCGAACGCAGCGACTGCGCCGCCACCCCCAGCCGCAACTGGCTGGACGCCTCGGTCATCGGCATGGTCAGGTAGGCGGTCGCCAGATCGGCGTGGGCGGCGGCCCACAGCAGCGGCGCCTCCTCCCGCAGGACCAGCTGCAACGCCGAGTGATAGTGCGGCACAGCCCGATTGAGCAGACCCGGGATGTCGATGGCCTGCTCGTGCAGCAGTCCGGCGACATTGAGGTGCATCTCGGAGCGGGCGATCCGCAGATCCTCGGCCCCTTCCAAAGCCTGCAGCCCCTGTTCGAACCGGGCAACGCCCTCGCCGGGGTCGGCCTGGGCCACCAGCGAGCCGGCCGCACCGAGCAGCACGCCGCGCAGTGGTCCGCAGCCCTCGGGGGCGGCGTCTGCCGCCTGATCGAGCAGCGCGACCGCCGATGCCGGGTCGCCGTCGTCGATGGCCTTGCTGGCCTGGGTGGACAGCACGATGGCGGCCAATTCCCCGGTGGCCGAGCCGATCAGCGGGGGGGTGTCGCTGCGGCCGACGGCGAACAGCACCACGTCGACCAGCACGCCGAAATCGCCCAGCGCCGAGCGCAGTTCGTCGGGATCCTCCGCGTCGGGGTCCATGACGAAGCGGTTGTAGCGGCTGACGGGATCATCGCCGGGGAGAGCGGCCAATGCGCCGTCGCGGTCGCCGGCCAGTGCCAGTTCGTGGGCGCGAAGGGTAGGCGGCCAGAACTCCGGCAGCCGCCCCGACAGCAGATCACGCCGGGCCTGCTCGGTGTCGGCCGCGGCCGGGATCAGTAGGTATCCCAGCGGCAGCGGGAAGGCACCCAGGGGTTGTGGCCGGGCCGCAAGCACGGCCGGGTCAGCGTCGATCACAGAACTCCTCGTTCTCGGGTCTCATCCGTTCGGCGGTCCGCCGCCGATATCGCGTTCGGCGGTCCGCCGGATCAGGTCGGCGGCCAGTTCGGCGCGTGCTCTGGTGGCGTGGCTGTTGATCCGCTTGCGCACCACTCCGTCGGCGAACACCACGACGATCTCGACGAACCACCGTCCGGACTCCTCGACCACCACGGTCGCCACGTCCAGCGCCTCGTCGGCCGAACTGTCCTGGCGGACCACAGTCCTGGGCCACGGCTGCTCTTCCCGGTCGTCACTCACGGCGATCACCGAACCCGTCACCGCAGCGGGATTCTGAGCGCTTTGTGCTCATCGTCCCAGAATGCCGCACGGACACCGGCCGGGAAACCATCGGCGAGCACTTCGCGCACCAGCACGGCGCGGTCACCGGCCGGGTTGCGCTGTTTGAGCAGCAACCCGCCGCTGCTGGGCCCCCGCAGCGGGAACAACCACAGCTCGCTGTCCCGGGGTACGGCCGCCACCGCGTCGGAGGGAAACCGGCCGGCGGCCAGCGCGGCGTCAAGCCGGAGGTAGCCGTCGCCGGTGATCTCGACGCTGACCTCATCGGCGGTCGGCGGCCGCAGCGCGGCCAGGAAGTCCCGCTCGATCAGGCCGATCACCTGCTCCATGCCGGCAAGTACCGGCTCGGACAGCTCGGCGCCCAGATTCATCTCGGCCGCCTCGATCAGGAAGACGGTGATGTCGGTGGGGCACGCGTCGCCGAGCGCCCAGCGCGCGAACGGGATCGCGTGGTCCCACCGGAACGCATGGGTGTGCAGGCCCTGCAGCGGCGGCAGGTCGTTGAGCTCCTCCCCCGGCAGCCGGTAAATCGTCCCGGGTCCGGCGCCGGCGGCCCCCTGGGACACGCACGCGTCGACGATGACCACCCGCTTGGCGCCGCGCATCTGAAAGCCGACGTCCATGCCAGCGGTGCCGCCGTCGACCAGCTTGGCGCCCTCGGGCACGCCCCGGTCCCAGAGGTGACGGATCAGCACGGGTCCTACGCCGTCATCGCCGCGCAGCAGGTTCCCGCAACCGATGACAAGGACCTCACACCCGGGGGGTTCGAGATCGACGGTGACCTCCCCGGTCACACCATTCCGTTGACGACGAACTTCGACAGCTCCCTGCCGGTCTTGCCGTCATAGGCGTGCACGGTGCACACCAGGCAGGAGTCGAAGCTGCGGGCGACGTGGCCGAGCTCGACGGGATCCTCCGGGTCGACGATCGGCGAGCCGACGATCGCCTGCTCCATCGGGCCCAGCACGTCGCTGCCGTCGCGCGGTCCGATGTTCCAGGCCGTCGGTGTGATCACCTGGTAGTTCTTGATCTTGTTGTTCTCCAGCACGATCCAGTCGCTCAGCGAGCCGCGGGCCGCCTCGGTGGAGCCGAAGCCCCTACCGGACTCGTACTCGGTGGGCTTGCTGTAGAAGCTCTCCTTGAGGTCGAGCTGATCGAGCCAGGACCGCACCCACTTGAAGTACTTCGGCGCCTCGTGCAGCCGGGCGAGCTGGCGGACCATGACGCTCGGCCCGATCTTGTTGTAGATGTCGAGGAACAGCGGGTCGTTGTCCTGATGGGGCCCGGCGTTCGGGCCGGCCGCGGCCATCCGGCGGGCCAGCGGCCCGGTCTCCAGCGGCAGGTCGCCCATGCCGTCGATCAGGTAGCGGGGCGACTTGGCCCAGCTGTACTTGCCCTGACCCTTGCCCTTCTCCGGGTCGACCGGGATGGTCTCGCCCTCGAAGGGGTGCAGCGGGCGGCTGCCCTCGTAGAACGAGTGGGTGACGTCCTCGCGCACGTTGGCCTGGTCGAACTCGTGGTACCGGCCTCCGGCGAACACCCCGCCGCGGCCGATGAGTGCGGCGTTGCGGCCCTCGATGGTCGGGTTGCGGTACAGCGTCGGGTCGAAGTAGGTGCCGGTGGCGAGGTAGTTCCCCACGCCCTTTCCGTACTTGTCCAGGCCGATGTCCAGCGAGTAGCGGATGAAGAAGCCCATGTCGCTGTTGCGCTGCGACTCGTTCTCGTCGACCCAGGCGAGCACGTCCTCCCAGGTCTTGTTCTCCAGCCAGCGGTCGATGCTGCAGCCCAGCAGGTCGGACTCGAGCCAGTTGTCCTTCCAGTTCTCCAGGATCGCGATCGAGCGGGTCACGTCCGACAGCGTCGGCGCGCCCATGACGCCGCCGGGCACCATGAAGCTGTAGTGCGGCCACTGTCCGCCGAAGATGGCGTAGACCTCGACCGGCTTCTGGGAGAGCACCACGCCCTTCTGGTAGCTGGTGCCCACGTACGGCGCGTAGCGACGCACGGCCTCGTCGTACATCGACGACTTCGCGTAGTTCTTGTTGGTCAGGTCGATCGCGAACAGCGCGTAGTAGTAGCGCGGGATCGACTGCAGCGTCTCGCAGCCCTGCGCGATATTGCGCACCAATGTCGCGTTGGACGGCATGGTCGTCTTCCACGCGGTGTCCAGCGCGTAGGCCGACTTGTACAGGTGGCTGCCGCCGCAGATGCCGCAGATGCGCGGACACACGATGAGGCCGGCGTGCGGATCCTTGCCGCGCAGGATGATCTCGAAGCCGCGGAACATCGCGGCCTCGGTCCAGGCCGAGGTGACGACCCCGTCGGTGATGGTGACCCGGACGTCGAGATCACCCTCGACCCGGCCCAGCGGGCTGACGTGCAAATCCATTGATGTCATTGGGAATTCCTCCGGAAAAGTGCGGTCTGTTGGTGTCGGTGGGCGCGGTGGTCAGACCACGAACATGTCTTCTTTGGACCAGTCCGGAGCGGCCAGTCGGGCCGCGGCCGCGGCCGCCATGTAGGACAGCTTCTTGGTGCCGGTTCCGGTCTCCTTGGGGATCACCCCGGCGACCTTCTGGGTCTTGAACAGCGTGCCGGGAGCCAGGTCGAAGTGCGGGAACTCCGGCTCGGTGCAGCCGTAGCACTGCTGGCCCGCGCGGGTCTTCGACGACTGCCGGTTCCACAGGATCCGGTTGCACGGCGAGTGGGTCATCGGTCCGCGGCAGCCGAACTCGTAGAACAGGCAGCCGGTGCGGGTGCCCTCGCCGAAGGACATGGTCGACTGCTTGTACTCGTAGAACTGCACCCGGGTGCAGCCGGTCTGGGTGAAGGTCTTGAAGAACGTCTGCGGACGCTGCAACTCGTCGAGCGCGATATCGCTGGTTCGGCCGGTGGCCAGCGCGACGAGTATCTGGGTGATCCAGTCTGGGTGCGC
>JAPOHV010000213.1 GCA_029979305.1 Mycobacteriaceae bacterium
GCGATCGCGGTCGTCACATAGAAGGGCTCGCTCATGTCGAACCTCACCTTATGGTGTTGCGGTGAGCAAGCGTCCGGAGCGTCAGCCGCCGCCGGCCCCGGAGCCGCTGTCCCCGCTGATCGACGCCCACACCCATCTCGACGCCTGCGGCGCCCGCACCTCGGCCGACGTTCGGGCGATCGCCGACCGGGCGCAGTCCGTCGGCGTGCAGGCCATGGTGACCATCGCCGACGACCTCGACTCGGCACGCTGGGTGACCGCGGCCGGCGAATGGGACGACAGGGTCTATGCCGCGGTGGCCCTGCATCCCACCCGGGCCGGCGCGCTGACCGACGCCGCGCGCGCCGAGATCGAACGGCTGGCCTCTCATTCCCGGGTCGTCGCGATCGGCGAGACTGGGATGGACCTGTACTGGCCCGGCAAACTCGACGGGTGCGCCCAGCCGGCCGTTCAGCGCGAGGCCTTCGCCTGGCACATCGACCTGGCCAAGCGCACCGGCAAGCCGCTGATGATCCACAACCGCGACGCCGACGCCGAGGTGCTCGACGTGCTTGCCGCCGAGGGCTCCCCGGACTCCGTGATCTTTCACTGTTTCTCCTCCGGCCCGCAGATGGCCCGCACCTGCCTGGACGCCGGCTGGATCCTCAGCCTGTCCGGCACCGTCAGCTTCCGGAACGCCCACGAACTGCGGGAAGCCGCCGCCCTCATCCCTCCCGGACAGCTGCTGGTGGAAACCGACGCACCGTTTCTCACCCCGCACCCGTTCCGGGGGGCGCCCAACGAGCCGTACTGCCTGCCCTACACGGTGCGGGCGCTGGCCGATCTGCTGGACCGCCCGGCCGCCGAACTGGCCCGGGAGTCGGCCGATACCGCGCGGCGGGTGTACCGGCTGGACTGATCCTGGCGCATCGGGGGCCGGCGATCACACTTTTGCTGTTTGGTTCGCCGCCGGTGAGGGTAGAAAGCTGATCGGGCGATCGGCCGGGTTCTGCGTTACGCTGTATCCGCAGCCTGCGTCTCCAGGCTCGACTAAACAGAAACGGCGACAATTTACGTGGGCCCGGCAGGGCGGTGAGACCCGGCCGGTTTGCGGAAGAGGGACACCATGACCATCCGGCTATTAACTCGAACCGAAATTCGCAACATCGCCAAGGAGTTGGACTTCCGGCCCCGGAAGGCATTCGGCCAGAATTTCGTCCACGACGCCAACACGCTGCGCCGGATCGTGTCGTCGTCGGGCATCAACAAGAGCGACCACGTGCTCGAGGTGGGACCCGGCATGGGTTCGCTGACCCTGGCCATCCTCGACCGCGGCGCCCGGGTGACCGCCGTCGAGATCGATCCCCTGCTGGCCGGACGGCTGCCCAAGACCATCGCGGAGCACTCGCACAGCGAGATCCACCGGCTGACCGTCATCAACCAGGACGTGCTGGCGCTGCGCCGCGACGAACTGGCAGATCCCCCGACGGCCGTGGTGGCCAACCTGCCCTACAACATCGCGGTCCCGGCCCTGCTGCATCTGTTCTCGGAGTTCCCGACGATCCGCACCGCCATGGTGATGGTGCAGGCCGAGGTCGCCGAGCGGCTGGCCGCCGAACCGGGCGGCAAGGAATATGGCATACCCAGCGTCAAGATCCGCTTCTTCGGCGATGTGCGCCGCTACGGCATGGTGTCGCCGACGGTGTTCTGGCCGATCCCGCGGGTGTACTCCGGGCTGGTGCGCGTCGACCGCTACGACGCCCCGGCGTGGCCCACCGACGAGGCCTTCCGCCGCCAGGTGTTCGACCTGATCGACACCGCCTTCGCGCAGCGACGCAAGACCGTCCGCAATGCGTTCCTCGAGTGGGCGGGATCGGGCAACGAGTCCGCGCGCCGGCTGCTCTCGGCGAGCATCGACCCGGCCCGTCGCGGTGAGACGCTGACCGTCGCCGACTTCATCCGGTTGCTGCAACGCTCCGGCACTCTAGCGGGCACCGAAGCCGCCGACGTGCGCTGACCGTACGGCCACCGATACCCTCGTGCGGTGTCGACCACCGGCAATACCGCTGCGGAATGGGTGCCGACCGGGTCGGTCACCGTTCGGGTTCCCGGCAAGGTCAACCTCTTCCTCGGTGTCGGTGACCTGCGCGCGGACGGCTATCACGAACTGTCCACCATCTTCCACGCCGTTTCGCTGAGCGACGACGTCACCGTCCAGAACGCCGACCTGCTCTCGCTGCGGGTGAGCGGGGAGGGTGCGGCCGAGGTTCCCACCGACGGACGCAACCTGGCCTGGCGGGCGGCTGAGTTGATGGCCGAGCACGTCGGGCGCGCACCGGACGTGGAGATCAGCATCGAGAAGTCCATCCCGGTGGCCGGTGGAATGGCCGGCGGCAGTGCCGACGCCGCCGCGGTGCTGGTCGCCATGAACACGCTCTGGGAGTTGGGGGTGCCCCGGCGGGACCTGCACGCCATGGCCGCCGAACTGGGAAGCGACGTGCCGTTCGCGCTGCACGGCGGAACGGCGCTGGCCACCGGCCGCGGCGAAGAACTCACAACGGTGCTGGCGCGCAACACTTTTCACTGGGTGCTGGCCTTCGGGGCCGATGGGCTTTCGGCGGCCTCGGTGTACGCCGAGATCGACCGGCTTCGCGAGGTCGGCGAACCGCCGCGGCTGAACGACCCCGAGCCACTGTTGACCGCACTGTCCACCGGAGACCCGCACGAGCTGGCCCCGCTGCTGGGCAATGACCTGCAGCCCGCCGCACTCAGCCTGCAGCCCGAACTGCGCCGCACCCTGCGCGCGGGTGACGAGGCCGGCGCGCTGGCCGGGTTGGTCTCAGGCTCCGGGCCGACGTGTGCGTTCCTGTGCGCCTCGGCCCAGGCCGCCGTCGACGTCGGCGCCGAGCTGGCCGGCGCCGGGGTGTGCCGCACGGTACGGGTGGCCAGCGGTCCCGTGCACGGCGCCCGGGTGGTTACCGGACGGCGTTAGACGGGGGCATCGCCGAAATCGCAGGGCCGCATACCGCCGGTTTGGGGCGAGGGTGCGGACCGATGAAGTGGGTTTGAAATCCCAATTTACCATCTTAGTGGTAATCTGACGCCCGTGTTGGTGTCGATAGACCGGGCGGGTCGAGTTGTGATCCCCAAAGCTCTGAGGGTCGCGCTGGGGATCACTCCGGACGCGCAGTTGGAGTTGATTCCCGACGGCTCGGGCCTGCGGATCGAGCCGGTACGCCGAGACCGGCGGCCGGGCGAGACCAGCGACGGCCTACCGATACTCGGGAAGGTCGCGGGAGCCACCCTGAACGACGACGACATCCGCCGGCTTCGCGATGACCTTCAACGATGACCGTTGGGCGTGCGATACCAGTTTCGCCATCGCCGCCCTCGACCCTGCCCACGAGGCGCACTACCCGTGCCGCCGTGCATTGGTCAACCGTCGTCCGGCGCTGGCCGGGCACGCGGCATTCGAGACGTATTCGGTCCTCACCCGCCTGCCCCTTCCGTTGCGCCTGAGCGCCGATCAGGCGGTGTCGGTGCTGGCAGAAGCCTTTCCTGAAGACTGCTGGCTCGACACCGCCGGGATGCGGGAGCTTCGGGGCCGGCTGGCCGCGCTGGACATAGTAGGAGGATCCGTCTACGACGCTCTCGTAGGAACGGCCGCGGTGAACAACGGGTGCATCCTGCTGACCCGGGACAAGCGCGCGGAGCGCACGTACCGCGCGCTTGAGGTGGAGTATCGGTTCGTTGATTGACTCTCGCCGTTGCCGACGGTGTGTGTATCAGCGGTACACAGCATGTGTATGTCGCGTACGAACA
>JAPOHV010000124.1 GCA_029979305.1 Mycobacteriaceae bacterium
CGACCCGCCGAACCCGGCCATCCGCAGTCCGTGGTGGCGTATCCGTCCGTTCAGCCAGTCGCCCAGCCCGAGCCGGCGCAACTCCACAACCGCCCGCGGGGTGAGCCCGTCGCCGCAGGCCTTGTCCCGCGGAAATCCGCGGGCGTCGATCAGCAACACGTCGTGTCCGGCCCGAGCCGCCCATGCCGCGGCCGCCGACCCCGACGGCCCGGCGCCCACCACGACGACGTCCGACCCGGGAAGCTGCGCGCCCGCCCGCCGTACCTCACCCGAGAGTCCGTCCACGCCTCACAGTATGTTGGCAGCGTGAGGACACCGGCGAGCGTGGTGGCGGGGGTGGACTTCGGTGACCCCGACTTCGCCCAGCGTGTGCGCGCCGGCGTCGCCCGGGTCGAGGACCTGATTTCGACCGAACTGCGCGGTGCCGACGATCTGATGACCGAGGCGGTCCTGCATCTGTTCGAAGCCGGCGGCAAGCGGTTCCGGCCGCTGTTCACCGTGCTGTCCGCCCACGTCGGACCCGATCCGGAGAACCACGACGTCACCATCGCCGGGGCCGTCATCGAACTGGTTCACCTGGCCACGCTCTACCACGACGATGTGATGGACGAGGCGCAGGTGCGTCGTGGTGCTCCGTCGGCCAACGCCCGGTGGGGCAACAACATCGCGATCCTGGCCGGCGACTACCTGTTCGCGACGTCCTCACGGCTGGTCTCGGACCTGGGACCGGATGCGGTGCGCATCATCGCCGAGACCTTCGCCCTGCTGGTGACCGGACAGATGCGGGAGACCAAGGGCGCCCTCAACGGCGGGGACGCCGTGTCGCACTACCTGAAGGTGGTGTCGGAGAAGACCGCCTGCCTGATCGCCGCGGCAGGCCGGTTCGGTGGCACCTATTCGGGCGCCACGCCCGATCAGGTCGAGCGGCTGGGGCGGATCGGCGGGATCATCGGCACGGGGTTCCAGATCTCCGACGACATCATCGACATCGAGAGCGACCCCGACGAGTCGGGCAAGCTGCCCGGCACCGACCTGCGTGAGGGCGTTCACACCCTGCCGGTGCTGTACGCGCTGACCGAAACCGGCCCGGGGGCCGACCGGTTGCGCGAACTGCTCAAGGGTCCGGTGACCGACGACGCCGCGGTGGACGAGGCGCTTGCGCTGCTGCGGTCATCCGGCGGGATCGCCGCGGCCAAGGACACCGTGCAGCAGTACGCGGCGCAGGCCCGGGCCGAATTGGCCGAGCTGCCCGACGGCCCCGGACGGCGCGCACTGGCTTCGCTGGTCGACTACACGGTTAACCGGCACGGTTAGGCCGAACCGGAACTTCCGGGCCCGCCCGAGGCGTTAGTCTGCCGAGAACCCTTCCGAGGAGGACCTAGATGACCTGGCATCCCACCGCCAACCGGATGAAGACGTTCCTGCTGCTCGTCGGAATGTCGGCGCTGATCGTCTTCATCGGGTCGCTGTTCCAGAACCGCTCGGTGCTGTGGTTGTCGGTGCTGATGGCGGTCGGCATGAACATCTACGTGTACTTCAACAGCGACAAACTGGCACTGCGTGCGATGAACGCACAGCCCGTCACCGAGGTGCAGGCACCGCAGATCCACGCCATCGTCAAGGAACTGGCCACCACCGCCCACCAGCCGATGCCGCGGCTCTACATCGCCGACACGGCCAACCCGAATGCCTTTGCTACCGGGCGCAATCCCCGCAACGCCGCGGTGTGCTGCACCACCGGAATTCTCAACATCCTCAACGAGCGCGAGCTGCGCGCCGTGCTCGGCCACGAGCTGTCCCACGTCTATAACCGCGACATCCTGATCTCCTGCGTGGCCGGCGCGCTGGCGTCGATCATCACCGGGTTGGCGCAGATGGCGATGTTCGCTTCCTACTCCGGAGGCCGTGGCCGCCAAGGCGGGGTGAATCCGCTTGCCATGCTTCTGGTTTCGCTGCTCGGCCCGTTCGCGGCCACGCTCATCAAGATGGCCGTGTCACGGTCGCGGGAGTACCAGGCGGATGAGTCGGGCGCGGAACTGTCCGGTGATCCGCTGGCGCTGGCCTCGGCGCTGCGGAAGATCAGCGGTGGGGTCGAGATGGCCCCGCTTCCGGACCAGCCGCGGCTGGCCGACCAGGCGCACCTGATGATCGCCAACCCGTTCCGTTCGGGGGACCGCATGGGCAAGCTGTTCTCGACCCACCCGCCGATCGAGGACCGCATCGCGCGCCTGCAGAAAATGGCCGGCGGCCAGTAAAGCCGACTGGCCTACCTGCACCAACACCCGCGTACTAGGGGGTTCCGGTACCGCCGGTCCGGGCTGGGCTTCCGGCGGAACGTGAACCGGTGCGGGATTTGGTGGTTTTACCGGTCACGCCGGTCGAACCGGCGGTGGCGTCGGTGCCCGGGGCGCTCTTCGGGGACTTGCGCCGGCTGGCGTCCTTGCCGGGGGTGGTGGTGTCTCGCCCTGCGCTGGGATTGACCACCTTGCCCACCGCGTCGGTGACGGACTTGACCACCGATCCGAGGGTGTCCTTGACCTTGCCCAGCCCGCTGCTCGGGGCACTCGGCGCCGGGACCCTGTCCGGCTGGTCGGAACCGAAGTCGACCGGCGGCTTGCTGACGTTGACCTTGGGAACGTTCGGGCTTGAGCTGGGGCCCAGCGTCGCCGTCTCCGGGGCCGGCGGTCCCGGATCGATGGCCGGCGCGGCCGTCTCCGGGGCCGGCGGCGGGAGCATCGGCGCCGTCGTCGGCACCTGGGTCACCGGATCGATCGTCACCGTCGGCGCCTGGGCGGCCAGCACCGGTGGCGCCTGCGTCGGCACCGGGGGCAGCAGCGACCGCAGTTCGGCAGGCAGTGCGTCGGTGAGGGTCTTGTAGGCGACCACTGTCAGGTCGTTGATTTTCTGGACGATCGCGACCACGCCGTCCGGATATGTCACGGTTGTGACATTGGTCACAGGATCGGTTTTGCAGCTCACGGATCCCGTGCAATCCACCTTGCCCTGCGAGTCGACCACCGGCTTGGACGGCAGGATCGCGGCGTCTTTCACCGCCGGCGCCGCGGTCGGGCCGACGGTCGGATCGAGCGTCGGGTAGACGTTGATCGTCGTGGTGCCCGGCGTCGAACCGGCCTCGACCCCCACCCGGTACGGGGTGCGCGGGCTGCCGGCGGCGGTGGTGGTGGGCGCCTTGAGCAGGGTGGCCAGTTCGGAGGGATCGCTGGCCCCGTCACCGATGGCGAGCACGTCAGAGGGCATTTTTGCGAAAACGTCGAGTGGGCCGCCGAAGCTGGCGTGGATGAAGCCGTCGGGCGTCTGGGCGGTCGAGGCGAGACCCATGAAGAAGGCGGCGACGCCGACGGCGGTTGCGCCGGCGCGCACCCCGTCTTTAATTCGCCGCTCCACGGTTATGCCTTCCCTTCACTCTCAGCCTCCGCTAATGACAATCCTACTTTAGGGCATCGGGGTTTCAATTAATACGCAGGTTGGTAGTTGTTCAGGTTCGGTACGGTGTTGTTATGTTACTCAGGATTCTTTCTGTGACTGGTGTTGCCGCAGTGTCCGCTGTGGCTATTGCGTCCTCGGCTGCCGCGGACCCGGCGCCGGAGCCCGCACCGGGGCCGACGCTTCCTGACATCAACGCCTTCATGCCGGTCAACCCGGCCAACTACACGACCAACAAGGGTCGCTGGTTCGCCTTCGCCGGGCCCTCCGGGATCGTCTGCATGCTGGACAACCTGAACGGCGACTACGGCTGCAGCGGCCCGCTGCCGGGCGCGCCCGACGGTGCGAACCTGGTCAGCGCCGGCCCGACCGGCCCGCCGGTGTTCTCCACGACCGATGGCTCGGTCTACGCCGCGGCCGGTGCCGTCAAGCCGTTGCCGCCCAGGACCCGGATCAGCTACCGGCAGGTCAGCTGCGGCGTCGACGACGCGGGCGTGGTGACCTGCGTGAACAGCCGCGACCAGGTCGGCTTCACGATCGGTCCCGGCGGGACCATCATCGACGCGACCAACCCGCTGGTGGATCGGCCCAACGCGGCCGCGCCGCCGGTGCCGACCCTCCCGCCGGGCTGATCCGGGCTCAGAACGGCGTGCCGTCCACCTCGTGGCCGGGCTTCTGCGCCATCAACCCGCGATAAGCCTGCTCGACGGTCGAGCCGTGGTTCACCACCGCGTCGACCTCCTTGGCGATCGGCATGCTGACGCCGTACTTCTCGGAGAACTCCATGATCACGCTGGCGGCCTTGACCCCCTCGGCCACCTGATTCATGCCGGCGATGATGTCCTGGACGGATTTGCCCGAGCCCAGTTCCTCGCCGACGTGGCGGTTGCGGCTGCGCTTGGAGGTGCAGGTGACGATCAGGTCGCCCATGCCGGCCAGGCCGGAGAAGGTGTCGCGCTGGCCGCCCATCGCCTCGCCCAGCTTCGACATCTCCCGCACCGCCCGCGTCATGACCATGGCGCGGGTGTTCTCGCCGATACCCAGCGAGTAGCCCATGCCGGTTGCGATCGCGTAGACGTTCTTCAGTGCCCCGGCGATCTCGACGCCCACCACGTCGTCACTGGTGTAGGTGCGAAAGCGACTGGTGCGGAACATGCTGGCCAGATTGGCGGCCAGATTGCGGTCGGGCATGGCCAGCACGGCCGCCGCGGCGTAGCCCTCGGCGACCTCGCGCGCGATATTGGGCCCGGCCAGGATACCCGCGGGGTGGCCCGGCAGCACCTCCTCGACGATCTGGCTCATCCGCATGTTGGTGCCCTGCTCGAGGCCCTTGACCAGGCTGACCACCGGCACCCAGGGGCGCAGTTCCTTGCCCAGCTCGATCAGCACGCTGCGGAAGCCGTGTGACGGCACGCCCATGACGATCACGTCGGCCTTGTTCGCCGCTTCGGCGAAGTCGGTTGTCGCACTGAGTCCTTCGGGTAGCGCCACTTCCTCACCGAGGTACTCGGTGTTGCGGTGGTTCTTGTTGATGTCCTCAGCGGTGTCTGCGGAGCGCACCCATTGCAGGGTCGGACCGCGGCGAGCGCAGATGGATGCGACGGTGGTACCCCAGGAGCCACCGCCAAGCACGACGACTTGCGGTTCGCGGCGATCACTTGTCATGGCTACAGACCATAAAGCCGACGGGCACCGCCCACCCGGAGTTTGGCCAGTCGCGCCGGAGTCAGCCGACCAGTTGCGCCGGCGAACTGACCCGGCCGAACACCATGTCCTCCTCGATCCTGTCCCGGAAGCGGTGGTCGATGGCGTCGGCGAAATAATCCTGGCGAACGATCCACGGCCGCTTGGTGGCCGACTTGGGCAGTGCGTGCTGGTTGCGCAGCACATAACCGGCCTGCAGGTCCCAGGTGGGTTTTTCCGGCATCGGCCCGCCTGCCGGGTGGGGGTAGGCGTGGGTGTAGCCGTGGGCCTTCATGTATCGCAGCAGTCGCGCGGTCGACTTGGCGGTCATGTCGGCCCGCAGCGTCCACGAGGCGTTGGTGTAGCCGATGCACCAGATGAGGTTGGGGACGTCCTCGAGCATGTGGGCCTTGTAGGAGAACCGCTCCTGCGGCTTGACCTCGGCGCCGTCGACGGTGATCCGCACCCCGCCCAGTGCCAGCAGGTTCAGGCCGGTGGCCGCGACGATGATGTCGGCGTCGAGGTGGCGGCCGGACTTGCACACGATGCCGGTCGCCTCGAACACATCCCCGTCGGCCACCAGGCACATGCGCTGGTCCCACGGGTTGTAACGCGGCTTGAAGTCGCGCTCCACCGGATAGCCCTGCGGCAGCAATTTGGTGTTCTGCCAGCGGACCACCTTCTTCATGGCGCCGGGGGTACCACGGGAGATCACCCAGATGACCTTCTCGAACATCATCGCGATACCGCGAAGGATGTTGTAGGAAGCCTTGTTGGGCAACAGCTTCCGAACCGGTCGCATCCAGGGGCTCACCCTCGGCATCGAGAACAGGTAGCCCGGTGACCGCTGCAGCATGGTGACGTGCGCGGCTTTGCGGGCCAGGGCCGGAACCAGCGAGACGGCGGTGGCCCCGGATCCGATGACCACGATTTTCTTGCCTGCGTAGTCCAAGTCGTCGGGCCAGTGCTGGGCGTGCACCACCCGGCCGGCGAAATTTTCGATGCCGGGGAAATCCGGGGTGTAGGGCTCGTCGTAGTTGTAGTAGCCGGAGCCGAAGAACACGAAGCGGCTGCGGTAGGTCCTGGGTGTTCCGTTCTCGGTGACGTGCACGGTCCAGGTGTCGGTGTCCGAGTCCCACTCGGCGGAGGACACCGTGGTGTGGAAACGGATATTCGGAAAGATGCCGTGCTTGCGGGCGGCGTCCTCCATGTAGTCACGGATACGGTCGCCGTCGGCGACGTACTCCCGGCCCCGCCAGGGCTCCCACGGCCAGCTCAGCGAAAAGATCGAGGAGTCCGAGCGCACTCCGGGGTAGCGGAACAGGTCCCAGGTGCCGCCGATGCGGTCGCGCCGCTCGAGGATGACGTAGCGGGTGGACGGGTCGGCCTCGGCCAGGCGATAGGCCGCACCGATGCCGGAGATGCCGGCGCCGATGATGACGATGTCGTAGTCGCCGGCGGGCTGCTCGGCGGGTCGGACGTCTTCGGTGGGGGTGACGGTCATCGCGGTCCTCGCTGGATCCATGCAGGGGTGACGTAATCCACCTTATGCACCGCACGGCCGGCCCGGCCAGAGACTTTCGTCAGCCGGCCGCTACCGGTAGTTGACGAACTGCAGCGCTACCTCGAGGTCGGCACTCTTGAGCAGGGCCTGCACCGCCTGCAGGTCGTCGCGGCTCTTGGAGCTCACCCGGATCTCCTCGCCCTGGATCTGGGTTTTGGCGCTCTTGGGGCCCTCGTCGCGGATCAGCTTGGTGATTTTCTTGGCATTCTCGCTGGTGATGCCCTGTTTGATGGTGCCTGTCACTTTGTAGGTCTTACCGCTGGGCTGCGGGTCGCCGGCGTCGAAGGCCTTCATCGAGATGTCGCGGCGGACGAGTTTCTCCTTGAACACGTCGACGGCGGCCTTGGCCCGCTCCTCGGTGGAGCTGACGATCTCGATGACCTCGTCGCCCTTCCAGGCGATGGAGGTGTCGGTGCCGCGGAAGTCGAAGCGGGTGCTCAGCTCCTTGCCGGCCTGGTTCAGGGCGTTGTCGACCTCCTGGCGGTCGACCTTGCTGACTATGTCGAATGACGAATCCGCCATTTTCGTGCCTCCTCGGTGTCCCGGCCGGTCGGGGGTCGGCCGGTTTGTGTCCGGGGTACATCCTCGTTGT
Source organism: Mycobacteriaceae bacterium (assembly GCA_029979305.1). Lineage (GTDB taxonomy): Bacteria > Actinomycetota > Actinomycetes > Mycobacteriales > Mycobacteriaceae > Mycobacterium. Next base: position 7,284 of record JAPOHV010000124.1, read on the forward strand.
ACCCTGCTAGACGCATCAAACCGGCCAGCTTCGGTTTGATCCCAGGCAGGTTGCCCGAGCGGCCAATGGGAGCGGACTGTAAATCCGTCGGCGGAAGCCTACACAGGTTCGAATCCTGTACCTGCCACGCTGTTCAGAGCGCGTTTCGCGGCAGCAGCGCAGCACCGTATTCAGCCGGCTCTCAGACCATTTAGCTAATTCTCAGTTTTCGTGCTATCCTTCGGCGTTAGTTTGCTGGATCGGCCTGGAGAGTGTGATGAATCAAGGACAGACGAGTCGTCGGCACCATGCCGGCCGTTCCATCCTCGTCGGCAGGGTCGGGGCTTTGGCCCTGTTGTTCGGCGTCGGCGTGGTCATCACGCCACTGCCGGCCACGGCGGCCGCGGACGCCGGTTCGCCGGCCGATGCGACTGCGTCGGCCGGGGCCGCGGATTCGCCCCGCACCACGACTCCGCGGCACTCGAGGGGTGGCCGCGGAGTCGTGGCGGGTGAAGGCGCAGTGGGTTCGCCGGCGCCTTCGGGTGACCGGCGGGCCTCACGTCGGTCGAAGAACCCGGCCGTCGGCGTCGACGTGTCGCGCCCCGGTCGCGCCAAGAACCCGTCTGCCGTTTCGCCGGCCGCCGCGGTGGTGGAACCGGTCGCATCGGCTGTGCCGTCGAGTGTCGAATCCCTAACGGCTGCTGAGATTCCCGCCGCTGCCGTCGCCGACAACGGGCCGTCCTCCGGCCCCGTCGCGCTGATAGCGACCCC
>JAPOHV010000044.1 GCA_029979305.1 Mycobacteriaceae bacterium
CGTCCCGGTCACTCACCGCGCCGCGCCGGCGGGCGGCACGGGGCTCGCCGGGCGGCGGGCCCGCGATGACCTCCTGGCGGACGACGGACAGACCGGTGTCCTCGCCGACCGGCTTCGCCCCGGCCCGGCAGAGCTTGATGCCGTTGTAGGCGGCCGGATTGTGGCTTGCGGGGAACATGGCGCCGGGGCAGTTCAGCAACCCGGAGGCGAAGTACAACTCGTCGGTGGAGGCCAGTCCGATGCGCACCACGTCGAGGCCCTGGGCGGTGACGCCGTCGGCGAAGGCGGCGGCCAGCTGCGGTGAGCTCTCCCGCATATCGTGGCCGACGACGACCTCGGCGGCGCCCTCGGCGCGCATCAGCCGGGCGAAGGCCGCGCCGACGTCGGTGACGAAGCTGTCGTCGAGTTCGGTGCCGACCAGTCCGCGAACGTCGTAGGCCTTGATCACGCGGCGCACATCGGCGGCGGACCTGGGCATGTCGGGACTCCTAGGGCTGGCGGTTGCTCGCCGTCAGCCTAGCCGGGGCGTCAGTCCGCGGGGTCGGGAAGAACCCGGAGATGGCCCCGCCGCCGGCCGTTGACCGTCGGTGCGGCGCCGACGCGCGCGCCGGCGGGCGAACCGGGGTCGGAGAACCCGGGCATCGGCGAGCCGCCGGAGACCCGGCCCTCCCGGACCGCCTCCGCGAGTGCGACGAGGTCGTCCTCGTCGGGGTTGGTCGGCAGCGGTGCGGCGTGGCGCACCAACTCCCAGCCGCGCGGCGCGGTGATCCGGCTGGCGTGCCCCAGGCACAGGTCCCAGGAGTGCGGCTCACGCACGGTCGCCAGCGGCCCCACCACTGCGGTGGAATCGGAGTAGACGTAGGTGAGGGTCGCCACCGCATAGTGCGCGCACCCGGGCCGGCTGCAGCGACGGGGAACATTCACGCCGGTGAGGCTATCGCGGTGAATTGCCGCGCGACGCCGGACACGCGCGGGGGCCAAGCGAGTCGATGTCCAACCGTTACGATCTGCAGTCCATGGCCGATCCCCGCAGTTCGCGGCGCGGCGGCGGGACGGGCGGCGGTTCCCGGCGCGGCCGGGACATGCGCGGCCCGCTGCTTCCGCCGACCGTTCCGGGTTGGCGCAGCCGCGCGGAGCGCTTCGACATGGCGGTGCTCGAGGCCTATGAACCGATAGAGCGGCGCTGGCACGAACGGCTCGCCGAACTCGACGTGGCCGTGGATGAGATTCCCCGGATCGCGCCGCGCGATCCGGATAACGTGACCTGGCCCGCTGAGGTGGTCGCTGACGGTCCGATAGCGCTGGCCCGGCTGATCCCGGCCGGGGTGGATGTCCGCGGTGATGCCACGCGGGCGCGAATAGTGTTGTTCCGCAAGCCGATCGAGCGGCGGGCGAAGGACTCGGTCGACCTGACCGATCTGCTGCACGAGATTCTGGTGACGCAGGTCGCCACCTACCTGGGTGTCGAACCCTCGGTCATCGACCCCAGCATGGACTCCGACGACTAGATGATGCCGCGCTTGAGGCGCCGGCGCTCCCGCTCGGACAGACCACCCCAGATACCGAAGCGTTCGTCGTTGGCCAGCGCGTACTCCAGGCACGCGTCGCGAACCTCGCAACCCAGGCAGATGCGCTTGGCCTCGCGGGTGGAGCCGCCCTTCTCCGGGAAGAAGGCCTCCGGATCGGTCTGTGCGCAGAGCGCTTTCTCCTGCCACTGCGGGTCATCCGGCGTCAGGGGTGCGTCGATCAGATCCGGCACGACACTCAAGTGAGCCCGTGCCGCCGATCCCAAACCCATGCCGGAAGCAGTGTGCGGTGCGCCGAGCGCGCCGAGGAAATTCTCGTATGACATTTCCGCCCTCCGTGGTTTCGCTGTGCGACTTCTGTTTTATTCGAACATGTGATCGAATCACGGTCTGCGACACCGAAACCGGCAGGTCGACCGGGAAATGACACTGCTGTGATTAGACATTGCCGAGGTTGCTGGGTCAAGCGGTTGGACGCATTTCTTTACCACTTTCGTTACCGAATGCGGCGTGTCGATGCCGCGGCGTGTCTAGCGAGTTACGTCACTGTGACCGGCTGCAGCCCCCGGCGGCACGGGGAATAGGGTCGGTCGCTGTGAAAGTCACCGTTCTCGTCGGCGGCATCGGGGGCGCCCGGTTCCTGCTCGGCGTGCAGCGGCTGCTGGGCCTGGGCCGGTTCGCGTCAGCCCCGGGCGGGGATCACCAGCTGACGGCGGTGGTGAATGTCGGCGACGACGCCTGGATGTTCGGCGTCCGCATCTGCCCCGACCTCGACACCTGCATGTACACCCTCGGCGGCGGCATCGACCCCGAGCGCGGCTGGGGACACCGCGACGAAACATGGCACGCCAAAGAGGAACTCGCCGCCTACGGCGTTCAGCCGGACTGGTTCGGCCTCGGCGACCGCGACCTGGCCACCCATCTGGTGCGCAGCCAGATGTTGCGGGCCGGCTATCCGTTGTCCCAGGTGACCGGCGCGCTCTGCGATCGGTGGTCCCCCGGTGCCGTGCTGCTGCCGGCCAGCGACGACCGCTGTGAGACGCACGTGGTGGTGACCGAACCGCAGACCGGCGACCGCAAGGCCATCCACTTCCAGGAGTGGTGGGTGCGCTACCGCGCCAAGATCCCCACGCACAGCTTCGCCTTCGTCGGGTCCGAGGCCGCGTCGGCCGCACCGGGTGTAATCGAGGCGATCACCGGAGCCGATGTGGTGCTGCTGGCCCCGTCCAACCCGGTGGTGAGCGTCGGGGCGATCCTCACGATCGGCGGTATCCGCGGCGCGCTGCGATCGACAGCCGCCCCGGTGGTCGGATACTCCCCCATCGTCGACGGAAAGCCGTTGCGCGGCATGGCCGATGAGTGCCTGTCGGTCATCGGGGTGGAGACCAGTTCGGAGGCCGTCGGACGGCACTACGGTGCACGGTCGGCCACCGGACTGCTGGACTACTGGCTGATCCACGACGGCGACCGGGCACAGGTGCCGGGGGTGACGGTGAAGTCGGTTCCGCTGCTGATGTCAAATCCCGATGCCACCGCCGCCATGGTGCGGGCCGGGCTCGAACTCGCCGGTGTGGCGCTGTGAGCGTGTCCCGCGACCACGGCACCGCCGCGCCGGTCGACATCCTTCCGATCACCGGGCTACCGGAGTTCCGGCCCGGTGACGACCTCGCCGCCGCGATCGGCGTCGCGGCGCCGTGGCTGCGAGACGGCGACATCGTGGTGATCACCAGCAAGGTGGTGTCCAAGTGCGAGGGCCGGATCGTCGCCTCTCCGACGGACCCCGATGAACGGGATGCGCTGCGCCGCAGATTGATCGACGACGAAGCGGTCCGGGTGCTGGCCCGCAAGGGCCGCACGCTGATCACCGAGAACCGTCACGGCCTGGTGCAGGCGGCGGCCGGCGTGGACGGATCCAACGTCAGCACAACCGAATTGGCGCTACTGCCCGAGGATCCCGACGCCAGCGCCGCCAGGTTACGCGGGGCGCTGCGCAGGAACCTGGGCGTGGACGTGGCCGTGCTGCTCACCGACACCATGGGACGGGCCTGGCGTAACGGCCAGACCGACGCGGCGATCGGCTGCGCGGGGCTGCCGGTCCTGCACAGCTACGCCGGCACCCACGATGTGCACGGAAACGAGCTACTGGTGACCGAGATCGCCGTCGCCGACGAGATCGCCGCGGCCGCCGATCTGGTCAAGGGCAAGCTCACCGGGGTGGCGGCGGCGGTGGTGCGCGGTCTGCAGCTGCGCGACGACGGGTCGACGGCGGCCGCGCTGCTGCGCGGCGGGCAGGACGACCTGTTCTGGCTCGGCACCGCCGAGGCGATCGGGCTAGGCCGCCGGCAGGCCCAACTGCTGCGCCGCTCGGTGCGGCGGTTCGCCGACCGGCCGGTCGAGCCGGAGCTGATCGAAGCCGCGGTCGCCGAGGCACTCACCGCCCCGGCCCCGCATCACACCCGCCCGGCCCGGTTCGTCTGGCTGGCCGACCGCGAGGTGCGAACAGGCCTGCTCGACCGGATGAAGCAGGCATGGCGGTCCGACCTGGCCGCCGACGGCAGGACCGCCGAGTCCATCGAGCGGCGGGTCGCGCGCGGACAGATCCTCTACGACGCTCCGGAGGTGCTGATCCCCTTCATGGTGCCCGACGGGGCGCACGACTACCCCGACGCCGCCCGCACCACCGCCGAGCACACCATGTTCACCGTCGCGGTGGGCGCTGCCGTCCAGGCGCTGCTGGTGGCGCTGGCGGTACGGGGGGTGGGCAGCTGCTGGATCGGCTCGACCATCTTCGCCGCCGACGTCGTTCGTTCGGCTCTTGCGCTGCCGGCCGACTGGGAGCCGTTGGGAGCCATCGCGATCGGCTATCCGCTCGACGAGCCGCAGCCCCGCGATCCCGGCCCACCCGGCGAACTGCTGGTGCGCCGATGAGCCTGCACACCTCGGCCGTGGACATGCTCACCGGCTGGGATGCCCCCGATCCGGGTCAGGACGCATTGCGGCATTCGGTGCTGGCCTTCCTGGCTGCCCGGAACGACGGCTGCCGGCGGGTCTGCGAGGCCGGCCATATCACCGCATCGACGTTGGTGATCCGCCGCAGCGAGGTGCTCCTGACGCTGCATCCCCGGCTCGGCCGCTGGGTCCAGTTGGGCGGCCACTGCGAGGAGGCGGATGCCGACATCCGCGCCGCCGCGATGCGGGAAGCCGTCGAGGAGTCCGGCATCGCCGATCTGCGGCTGGACCCGGAACTGGCCGCCATCCACGTCCACCCGGTCACCTGCTCGCTCGGCGTGCCGACCCGGCATCTGGACCTGCAGTTCCTCGCCCACGCGCCCGACGGGGCCGAGCCGGTGATCAGTGAGGAGTCACTGGACCTGAGATGGTGGCCGATCGACACGGCGCCGGGTGAGTTCGACCACGGCCTGGCGCAACTGGTCGCCGCGGCTAGACGTCGCTTGAATATCTGATGCCGCAGTCCGGGATCGCCACGCCCGGCCACACCCGCGCCCCGCGCAGCAGTTCGCAGCGCGCCCCGATGTCCGCACCGTCGCCGATCACCCCGTCTCGGATCAGCGCGCGCGGGCCGATCCTCGAACCGAAGCCGATGATCGAGCGCTCGACCACCGCGCCGGGTTCGATGCGGGCGCCGTCGAAGACCACCGCGCCGTCCAGTCTCACCCCCGCCCCGATCTCGGCGCCGCGGCCGACGACCGTGCCGCCGTAGATCAGAGCGCCCGGCGCCACCGACGCGCCGTCATGCACCAGGCTCTCGCCGCGCTGGCCGGCCAGTGCCGGCGAGGGAGCGATGCCGCGCACCAGATCGGCCGAACCGCGAACAAAATCCTCCGGCGTGCCCATGTCACGCCAGTAGGACATGTCGACGAAGCCGCACACCTTCGCCCCGTCGGCCAGCAGCGCCGGGAACACCTCCCGCTCCACCGACACCTCCCGGCCGCGCGGGATCAGGTCGATGACGCTGCGCCTGAAAATGTATGTGCCGGCGTTGATCTGGTCGGTGGGCGGGTCTTCGGTCTTCTCCAGAAAGGCCAGCACGTTGCCGTCGGCGTCGGTGGGAACCGAGCCGTAGGCGCGCGGGTCACTGACCCGGACCAGGTGCAGGGTCACGTCCGCGTCGCGTTCCCGGTGTGCGGTCAGCATCGAGCCCAGATCGGCTCCGGAGAGCACATCGCCGTTGACGACCATCACCGTGTCGTTGCGGAGTTTGGGCGCGACGTTGGCGATGGCGCCGCCGGTGCCCAGCGGGTGTTCCTCGGTGACGTAGTCGATCTGCAACCCCAGTTTGGAGCCGTCGCCGAACTCGGCTTCGAAGGTCTCCGCCTTGTACGAGGTGCCCAGCACCACGTGCTCGATGCCGGTGGCGGCGATCCGCGACAACAGGTGGGTCAGGAACGGCACGCCGGCGGTGGGCAGCATCGGCTTGGGGGCCGACAGGGTCAGCGGGCGAAGCCGGGTTCCCTTGCCGCCGACCAGCACGACGGCGTCGACCTTCGACGGGTCGACGGACGACGTCTCGCTCATCTTGTCCCTTTCGCCAGTTCGCGACGGGACTTGCGCACCGCCGCGCGCGCCCGGACCCGCAGCGCGCCCTTCATCGTCCACCGCAGCGGCGCCTGCCACCACCCGGTATGGCGATCGGCCAGGTAGATGTAGGTGCTGTCGTGGTGGGCCCGCAGGTTGCGGGCCGGGTTGCGGCCGGTGGAGTGCCCCTTGTCGTGCAGGATCTCCGAGCCCGGAACGTAGACGTTGAGCCAGCCCGCGCGGCCGAGCCGGTCGCCGAGGTCGACATCCTCCATATACATGAAGTACCGCTCGTCGAATCCGCCGACTGCATCGAAGGCCCTGCGCCGCAATAGAAGACACGACCCGGACAACCAGCCGACAGGGCGTTCGCTGGGCTCGACGCTCTCCTGGCGGTAGGACCGGGTCCACGGATTGGCTTTCCAGGCGAACCCGACCACCGCATGCATGCCGCCGCGGACCAGGCCGGGCAGGTGCCGGGCCGACGGGTACACCGCGCCGTCCGGGTCGCGGATCAGCGGCCCCAGGGCTGCCGCCTGCGGCCAGCGGCCTGCCGCCTCGAGCAGCGCGTCGATACTGCCCGGCCCCCACACCACGTCGGGATTGGCGACGACGATGAACTCCTGCTCAGCGGGGGCCGTCGCGACCGCACGGTTGACGGCGGTGCCGTAGCCCAGGTTTCCGCCGGTGCGCAGCAGCCGGGTGCCGGGGTAGCGCTCCAGCGCCTCCTCGGGAGCGCCGTCGGTGGATCCGTTGTCGGCGATGATCACCTGCACCGGGATGTCGGTGGCCACCGTCAGCGAGGACAGGAACCGCTCGAGATGCGAGCCCGACGAATAGCTCACCGTGACGACGGTCAGGACGGGCTCGGGACTCACGGGGCTATCGGTCCGTCGTCGACCGGCGCCGCGAGCGCCTCGGCGAGGGCGTCGCGCCACGGGCGCAGCGGGGTCAGGCCCGCCCGGGCGGATTCGGCCATACCCAGCGCGGAGTACACCGGGCGGTGGGCCGGCCGCGGGACCGCGTCGGTGGTGACCGGCCGAACGCGCTGCGGGTCCGCCCCGAGCAGTTCGAACACCGCCCGGGTCTGTTCGTATCGGCTCACCGCGCCGGCGTTGGCGGCGTGCAGGGTCGGTGCCGCGATACCGCCGGCCGCGACCTCGAGCAGCGCCCCCACCAGATCCTTGACGTAGGTGGGCGACCCGGTCTGGTCGGCCACCATGTCCAGCGTGCGGTCGGTGGCCGCCAGCCGGCGCATGGCCGCGACGAAGTCGGTGCCGGCCCCGCCGGTGTAGACCCAGGAGGTTCGCACCACATGGGCCTGGGGCAACTCGGCGTGCACCGCGAGTTCGCCGTCCAGTTTGGAACGCCCGTACACGCTCAGCGGACCGCAGGGATCCGAGATCTCGTAGGGGCGGCGCAGGTCGCCGGAGAAGACATAGTCGGTGGATATGTGCACCAGGCGCGCCCCGGCCGCCGCGCAGGCCCGCGCGAGATTGCCCGGCCCCACCGCATTGATCGCGTGGGCGGCCTGCGGATCGGACTCCGCGGCGTCGACGTTGGTGAAAGCGGCGCAATTGACCACCACGTCGCCGGCGTCGACCTGCTGCCGGACCTGCACCGGGTCGGTGATGTCCAGGTCGCGACGGGTCAGTGCGGACACCTCGTAGCCCTGGCCGGCCGCCTGCCGGCTGAGAAACCTGCCCACCTGGCCGCCGGCCCCGGTGATCACCATCCGCACGCCGAAGAGTCTGGCACGCCGGTTTCGGCTACCGGGGATGCGCCCGGGTCACCAGTAGCCTGGGCTGGTGTCGGATGAGACGGAAGTGACGGCAGTGACACACCGCCGGCCGGTGGGCCGCACCATGATGGCGCTGCTCGCCGTGGTGATCCTGCTCGGCACCGGAGTGGCCTGGGGGTCGGTGCGCAACTTCGAGACCGGCATCTTCCATTTCACCACCGCCATGCTGGGCGGCCGGACCGACGACGGCGCGACCGACATCCTGCTGGTCGGTATGGACAGCCGCACCGACGCCCACGGCAACCCGCTGTCGGAGGAGGAACTGGCCGAGTTGCACGCCGGCGACGAGGCCGCGACCAACACCGACACCATCATCCTGGTGCGAATCCCCAACAACGGCCGCTCGGCCACCGCGATCTCCATCCCACGCGACTCCTACGTGGCGGCCCCCGGCCTGGACAAGACCAAGATCAACGGCGTCTACGGCCAGGTGAAGCTGGACCGGATGAAAGAACTCGTCGAGAACCAGGGCATGGACCCCGCCCAGGCCGAACCCCAGGCCGTCGAAGCCGGGCGCAACGCCCTGATCAAAACCGTCGCCGATCTCACCGGGGTGACCGTCGACCATTACGCCGAAATCGGGCTGCTGGGCTTCTCGCTCATCACCGACGCCCTCGGCGGGGTCGAGGTGTGCTTGAAAGACGCCGTCTACGAACCACTTTCGGGAGCCGACTTCCCGGCCGGTTGGCAGCGCCTGGACGGCCCGCAGGCGCTCAGCTTCGTCCGGCAGCGCCACGACCTGCCGCGCGGCGACCTCGATCGGGTGGTACGCCAGCAGGTGGTGATGGCTTCCCTCGCCCACCAGGTGATCTCGGGCAAGACCCTGAAAAGTCCGGCCACCCTCAACCGGCTGCAGAGCGCCATCCAGCGCTCGGTGGTGATCTCCTCGGGCTGGGATGTGATGGACTTCCTCAAGCAACTGCAGCGACTGGCCGGCGGCAACGTCGCCTTCGCCACCATCCCGGTGCTCGCCGAGGACGGCTGGAGCGACGACGGTAACCAATCGGTGGTGACGGTCGATCCGAATCAGGTCCGCGAGTGGGTGAAAAGCCTGCTGCAGGACCAGGATCAGGGCAAGACCGCCAAGATCACCTACTCGCGCGAGCAGACCACCGTCGACGTCGTCAACGACACCGACATCAACGGCCTCGCGGGGTCGGTATCGGACCGACTGACGGCGGCGGGATTCACCGGGGGCACTGTCGGCAACAACGACCAGACCAAGGCCGGCGAAAGCCAGGTCCTCGCCGCCACCGCCGACGACCTCGGCGCCCAGGCCGTTGCCACGGAACTCGGCGGCCTTCCGGTGAAGGCGGACTCCTCGCTCCCGGCAGGGACGGTGCGGGTGGTGCTCGCCGAGGATTACACCGGCCCGGGTTCGGGACTGGACGGCACACTGCCCACTTCGGCGACGGTCTCCGATGCGGCCGGCGAGGCCCCCGCCGCCGGGGCGCCGCCGCCGTCACCGGTGATCACCGCGGGATCCAACGATCCCAAATGCGTCAATTGACCGCCCAGACTCTCAGCGACGCACTGCTCAGCCCACTGCTGGCCGCCGGCGCCGATCCGATGGGGCCGCGCATCACCTACTACGACGACGCCACCGGCGAACGCATCGAGTTGTCCACCGTGACGCTGGCGAACTGGGCGGCCAAGACCGCCAACCTGCTGCGCGACGAGATGGGCGCCGGCCCGGGTTGCCGGGTGCTGGTGGCGCTGCCAGCACACTGGCAGACCGTCGCCGTGCTGCTGGGCGCGTGGTGGATCGGCGCGGAGGTCGTCCTGGCCGGGCCGGCCGAGGTGGCGCTGTGCACGGCCGACCGTTTGGCCGAGGCCGACGACGCGGTGGCCGGCGGGGAGGTTGCGGTGCTGTCGCTGGACCCGTTCGGCAAGCCGGCCGACGACCTGCCGATCGGTGTGACGGATTACGCCACCGCCGTGCGGGTGCACGGCGATCAGGTGGTTCCCGAGCGCGCACCGGGACCGGCACTCGCGGGCCGGCCGGTCGCGGAGGTGCTCGGAGCGGCCCGGCGAAGCGCCGAGCGGCAGGGCCTGACCGTGGCGGACCGCGTCATGTCGGATCGCACCTGGCCCACCCCTGACGATCTCATCGACCACCTGATCGCGGTGCTGGCGGCCGGAGCCTCACTGGTTCAACTCGCCCATCCGGACCCCTCGGTGCTGGATCGGCGACGGCTGACCGAGAAGGTCACCCGGACGCTGGACTAGGCGGCGGGCGGCTCGGCCGTAGCGGGCTGGGCCACCGCCGACGCCTCCGGAGCAGGAGCCGGCGCCGCCGCGTCCCACACCGCCGGGTCCACGGCCGGATAGGTCGGGCACTTGGCCGCGACGTCGTTGGCCGTCGGCTCGGCGGTACGGAACAGCCCGACGTAGGCCGGGAAGATGTTGGCCAGCTCGTCGACCTCGGCCTGGCGCTGGTCCGGGGTCTTTGCCAGCAGCAGGTTCATATGCTTGACGATCTCGCCCTGCACCCACGGCGGCTCGGTGTTGTACTTCTCGATGATCCCGCCGTAGGTGATCGGGTCGACGACCTTGGTGGCGGCCATCAGCTGATCCAGCGTGCAGTTGGTGTTCAGCAGGGCCGGCGGAACGGCATCGGGGTCGGGGTCGGCGCCGGCGATTCCCGGGAAACCGAGGACGCCGACGGCGATGGCGCCGGCAATGAGGGCAGCGCCGCGAGGCGAGCGGAGAGTAGTCATGGGGCCTGAACTTATCCCAGGTGCCGGTTTCATCAAAAACGGGAAGAAGTCCCGGGCCGCCCCCGGCGGCACGCGTCGCCCCTAGGCTCGCCTCATGACCGACCTGCCGCACCGGCCGCCACTCGATGTCACCGGGATACGCCGTGACCTGGTCGGACCCGGCCGGGCGCTACGCCGCATCGACGTCGTGGCGAGCACCGGTTCGACCAACGCAGACCTGCTCGCCCGCCACGCCGCCGGTGAGGACATCCGTGGTGCGGCGCTGGTGGCCGAGCACCAGAGTGCCGGGCGGGGCCGGCTGGGCCGCAGTTGGACGACACCGCCGCGCTCCCAGATCGCGGTGTCGGTGGGCGTCGACGCCGGCGGACTGGCCCAGTCTGCGTGGGGCTGGCTGCCGCTGCTGGCCGGGGTCGCGGTGGCCGACGCGGTGGCCGCCACCACCGGCATCGAACCGGGCCTCAAATGGCCCAACGACATCCTCGTCGAGTCCGGCGAGCGGGCCGGGAAGCTGGGCGGCGTCCTGGCCGAGATGGCCGCACCGGACCCGGTGATCGTGGTCGGAGTCGGGCTCAACGTGACGTTGACGGCCGACGAGGCGCCCGACCCGCGGGCGACGTCGCTGCTGCTGCTGCACTCGAGCATGCTCGACCGCACCGCACTGCTGGGCAGCGTGCTGGCCGAACTGTCAGCGAGGATAGACCGATGGCGCGGCGCCGGCGGACCGGACCGGGGACTGGTCGCCGACTACCGCCGACGCAGCGTCACGCTGCGACGGCGGGGGCGGGCCAGCCTGCCGGGCGATCGCGAAATCGTCGGAACCGCAACGGATCTCGACGAACTCGGACAGCTGCACATCGACACCGGGGCGCAGACCGTCGCGGTGTCCGCCGGCGACATCACTCACCTGCGGGACGCACCGGACTGATGGCGCCCGGACTGATCAGCGCAGCAGCGCGCGCGACATCACCACGCGCTGAATCTGGTTGGTGCCCTCGTAGATCTGGGTGATCTTGGCGTCGCGCATCATCCGCTCGACCGGGAAGTCGCTGGTGTAGCCGGCGCCACCGAACAACTGCACGGCGTCGGTGGTCACCTCCATCGCCACGTCGGAGGCGAAGCACTTCGACGCCGCCGAGATGAAGCCCAGGTCACCCTCGCCGCGCTCGGCGCGGGCCGCAGCCGAATAGACCATCAGCCGGGCCGCCTCGACCTTCATCGCCATGTCGGCGAGCATGAACTGCACACCCTGGTTGTCGGCGACCGGACGGCCGAACTGCTTGCGATCCTTGGTGTAGGCGATCGCCGCGTCCAGCGCACCCTGGGCGATGCCGACGGCCTGCGCACCGATGGTCGGCCGGGTGTGGTCGAGGGTCTTCAGGGCGGTCTTGAACCCGGTACCCGGCTCGCCGATGATCCGGTCGCCGGGAATGCGGCAGTTCTCGAAGTACAACTCGGTGGTGGGCGAGCCCTTGATGCCGAGCTTGCGCTCCTTGGGACCGACGGTGAAGCCCTCGTCGTCCTCGTGCACCATGAACGCCGAGATGCCGTTGGCGCCCTTGTCCGGGTCGCTGACCGCCATCACGGTGTACCAGGCGGACTTGCCGCCGTTGGTGATCCAGCACTTGGAGCCGTTGAGGATCCAGTGGTCGCCGTCGGCCTTGGCACGGGTGCGCATGGAGGCGGCGTCGCTTCCGGCCTCACGTTCGGACAGCGCGTAGGAGGCCATCTTGCCGTCGGCGATCTCCGGGAGCACCTGCTTCTTCAGGTCATCGGAGCCGCTGAGGATCAGACCCATGGTGCCGAGTTTGTTGACGGCCGGGATCAGCGATGACGACGCGTCGACCCGGGCGACCTCCTCGATGACGATGCAGGCCGCCACCGAATCGGCACCCTGTCCACCGAACTCCTCGGGCACGTGAACCGCGTTGAAACCCGACGCGTTCAACGCGTCGAGGGCTTCCTGCGGGAAGCGGGCCTCCTCGTCGACCGCTGCCGCGTACGGGGCGATCTCCTTCTCGGCCAGCGCGCGGATGGCCGCGCGCAGTTCCTCGTGTTCCTCGGGCAACTGGAAAACATCGAATGCCGAATCACCGGTCCAAGCCATGACAGCCTCCTCGTTCCTAGCGCCTGACTTTACCGGCTTGTTCACTCGCCGAGTAATCGCTCCCGAAGCGCCCGATCCTTGGCCGTCACCTGGGCTTCGAGGCTCTGCTGGAACCGCTCCATCCGGGTGCGCAACTCAGCGTCGGAGGACCCCAGGATCCGCACGGCCAGCAACCCGGCGTTGCGGGCCCCGCCGATGGACACCGTCGCCACCGGAACCCCGGCGGGCATCTGCACGATCGACAGCAGCGAGTCCATCCCGTCGAGGCCGGCCAGCGGCACCGGCACCCCGATCACCGGCAGCGTGGTGGCCGAGGCGACCATGCCGGGCAGGTGGGCCGCGCCCCCGGCGCCGGCGATGACCACCTCGATACCGCGCCCGGCCGCGCCGCGCGCGTATTCCAGCATCCGCCCGGGCGTGCGGTGCGCGGAGACCACACCCACCTCGAAGGGCACGTCGAACTCGGCCAGCGCCTCGGCCGCCGCCGCCATCACCGGCCAGTCGCTGTCACTGCCCATGATGACGCCCACCCGGGGCAGTTGTTCAGTCATGCGCAAGCTCCTTAATGTCCGCCGTCCCACCCGTCCGACCAGATTCCGTGCGACAACCAGTGTGCCGCCCGTTCGGCTCGCTCCCGCACCGAGTCCAGATCGTCACCGAGCACGTTGACGTGTCCGATCTTGCGGCCCGGCCGCTCCTGCTTGCCGTAGAGATGCACGTGCGCCTCCGGTATCCGGCCGAACAGGTGGTGCAGCCGCTCGTCCACGCCCATCGCCGGCGGCCGGTCCGCTCCCAGCACATTGGCCATCACGGTCACCGGCGCGAGCGCCCGGGTGTCGCCCAGCGGGTAGTCCAGCACCGCGCGCAGGTGCTGCTCGAATTGACCGGTGACCGAACCGTTCATGGTCCAGTGCCCGGAGTTGTGCGGCCGCATGGCCAGTTCGTTGACCATGAGCGCGCCCCCGGCCGTCTCGAACAGTTCGACCGCCAGCACCCCGACCACCCCGAGTTCGTCGGCGATGCGCAGTCCCAGCTGTTCCGCCTCGGCGCCCAGCCGCTCGGACAGTCCCGGCGCCGGGGCCAGCACGGTGACGCAAATCCCCTGCCGCTGCACGGTTTCGACCACCGGCCAGGCCGCGCCCTGGCCGAACGGCGACCGCGCCACCAGCACCGCCAACTCGCGGCGCATCGACACCCGCTCCTCGGCGAGCACCGGCACCCCGCCGGCGAGGTAACCGGCGACGGCGTCGCGGGCGGCGACCACGTCGTCGGCCAGCACCACCCCCCGCCCGTCGTAGCCGCCGCGGACCGTCTTGATCACCACCGGGCCGCCCACGGACTCGGCGAAGGCGTCCACGTCACGTGCGGAGTTGATTTCGGCGAATCTCGGCACCGGGGCGCCGAGCTCGGACAGCCGCCGCCGCATCGCGAGTTTGTCCTGGGCGAACACCAGCGCCTCGGGCGGCGGCAGCACCGTCACCCCCTCGGCGACCAGGGTGTGCAGCAAGTCGGTGGGGACGTGCTCGTGGTCGAAGGTGAGCGCGGTCGCGCCGCCGGCGGCCCGCCGCAGCGCGTCGAGGTCGGTGTGGGAGCCGATCACCACGTCCGCACTCACCTGGGCGGCGGGGTCGTCCGGACTCTCGGCCAGCACCCGCAGGCACTGGCCGAGCGGGATCGCGGCCTGGTGGGTCATCCGGGCCAACTGCCCGCCGCCCACCATCGCCACCACCGGTCCAGTTCTATTCGGCACGGCGATATCGTGACATGGAGGTGACCCCCGGGTGATCGGCGTCACTGCGCAACCTGCGGGTTTTCCGTAGAATTCGGGTCATTATGTCCTTTGCCGACGCCACTATCGCCCGACTCCCCCAGCCGTTCCGGCCCTTCGCCGAGCGGCATCACGAGCTGATCAAGTTCGCGATCGTCGGCGCGACCACGTTCGTCATCGACTCGGCGATCTTCTACACCCTGAAACTGACGGTCCTCGAGCCCAAGCCGGTCACGGCCAAGGTGATCGCCGGCGTCATCGCCGTGATCGCCTCCTACATCCTCAATCGCGAGTGGAGCTTCCGGGACCGCGGCGGCCGCGAGCGCCACCATGAGGCGCTGCTGTTCTTCGGCGTCAGCGCGGTCGGCGTCGTTCTGGCGATGGTGCCGCTGTGGCTGTCCCGCTACGTGTTCGACCTTCAGGTTCCGAACGTGTCACTGACCATCGAGAACATCGCCGACTTCCTGTCGGCGTATCTGATCGGCAACCTGCTGCAGATGGCGTTCCGGTTCTGGGCGTTCCGCCGGTGGGTGTTTCCCGACGAGATGGTGGCCACCGGGGACCGGGCACTGGAGTCCACGCTGACCTCCGGCGGCATCGCCGAGGCGCTCGAGGACGAGGTCGAGGCCCGCGAGTCGCGGCGCGGCGTGGTGACCCCGTTCCGGCGGAGACCGCCGGCCGCCTAATCATCGCGGGTGTCGAACACCTCGTGATAGAGCAGTGAGTGGACGTACTCCACCTGCGGGATGTCGTGAAATTCCAGCGGGTCCTGCGACGCCGACTCGATGACCAGGGTGCCGGTGCGCAGCATCCGGTCGAGCAGACCGTGCCGGAACTCCACACTGTTGATGCGCGCCAGCGGGATGTCGATCCCGGCCCGGGTGAACACCCCGTGGCGGTACATCCCCCGCCGGTCGGTCAGCACGAAGTGAGTGGCCTTCCAGGCCAGGAACGGCCGGAGCGTCAACCAGAACACCAGCACCAGCCAGCTCGCTCCGATGCCCGCCGACACCGCCTGCCTGACCCGCGGGTCCCAGCCGGTTCGGCTGACCACCGCAGCGGCGAACGACGCGGCCGCCGTGCACAGCAGAAGTGCCAGCACCGGGCCGATGAGCCGCTTCCAGTGCGGGTGGCGGTGCAACACCACCTGCTCATCCGACGCCAAGACGTTGTCCGGATAGCCCATGATGAACTCCTACGCACGAAAGCCGGTATTTGCAAGGACCGCGGCGCCGTCGCCGGCGACTGACCGGGGGCTACCATCGTCATCCATGACGACCACCGACTCCGACATCCAGGCGGATATCCACACCACGGCCGGCAAGCTGGCCGATCTGCGCCGCCGCGCCGAGGAGACGCTGCATCCGGTCGGTGAGGCCGCCGTCGAGAAGACCCACGGCAAGGGCAAGTTGACCGCCCGGGAACGCATCCTCGCGCTGCTCGACGAGGACTCGTTCGTCGAACTCGACGCGCTGGCCCGGCACCGCGCGACCACCTTCAACCTGCAGGAGAACCGCCCGGTGGGTGACGGGGTGGTGACCGGTTACGGCACCATCGACGGCCGCGAGGTGTGCATCTTCAGCCAGGACGCCACCGTGTTCGGCGGCAGCCTCGGCGAGGTGTACGGCGAGAAGATCGTCAAGGTCCAGGAACTGGCGATCAAGACCGGCCGGCCGCTGATCGGCATCAACGACGGCGCCGGCGCCCGCATCCAGGAGGGGGTGGTCTCCCTGGGTCTCTACAGCCGGATCTTCCACAACAACATCAAGGCCTCCGGCGTCATCCCGCAGATCTCGCTGATCATGGGTGCGGCGGCCGGCGGGCACGTCTACTCCCCCGCGCTGACCGACTTCGTGATCATGGTCGACCAGACCAGCCAGATGTTCATCACCGGACACGATGTCATCAAGACGGTCACCGGCGAGGACGTCAGCATGGAGGAACTCGGCGGCGCCCAGACCCACATGAGCAAGTCGGGCACCCTGCACTACGTCGCCTCCGGCGAGCAGGACGCCTTCGACTTCGTCCGCGATCTGCTGAGCTACCTGCCGCCGAACAACTACGCCGAGCCGCCGCGCTACCCGGC
>JAPOHV010000129.1 GCA_029979305.1 Mycobacteriaceae bacterium
CCCGACAACTGCATCGACGAACTCGAACGCGTCATCCGCGAGGCGCTGCGCCAGTCAATGCCGGCCTACATCGTCATCTCCGAAGTCAACGGACTCATGCCGGTGATCGGCAAACCGGTGCAGGGCATGCCTGTGGCGAAGATCAAGCGCCAGCGCAGTGACGAGACCGAACTCGCGGCCGCGGTCGAGGCCATCCTGCCCCGGATCGCCGCAGCACGTAGCCCGCTGGCCACGATCACCACGACGACGCGCCGTTACGGCGTCACCGGGAAAGCCGTGGAGTTGCTCACCAAGGCCAACCTCCCGGTGGCCCTCACCGGCAACGACAAGGGCGTCATCGACGAGTCCATGCCGCAGTACATCGGCGTCTACTCCGGTGAGATGTCCAATCCCCCCGCAGTCCGTGACGCGGTCGAGGACGCGGATCTGATCCTCGACATCGGTGGGGTCCTGCTGTTCGAACTGAACACCGGACTGTGGGGCGACGTACTGCATACCGACCGGGCGATCTGCATCCATGAGAACTGGGTCCGTATCGGCACCAGCGTCTATCTCAACGTCGCGATCGACGACCTTCTCGACGCGCTCATCGCGAAGGTGCACAAGCGCGAACGTCAGGAATCCCCGGCCTACGGTCAGATCGAGATGACCGGTACCGGCGATGAGCCAACCAACTCGGCGAACTTCTACCCACGGCTTCAGCGGCGGCTCAAAGCCGGCGACACCCTGGTCATCGAAACCGGCACCTGCATGCTGCACCTCAATCGGATGCGTCTGCCGACCGGCGTCAGTGCCGAAGGGCAGGGGCTGTGGGGCTCGATCGGCTGGGCTACGCCCGCCGCGTTCGGCGTGGCGATGGCCAAGACCGAGGGCCACACCTGGCTGGTCACCGGGGACGGTGCGCATCAGCTGACCCTCAATGAGCTTGCGGTGATGGGCCGCTACCGGGTGGCGCCGCGCATCTTCGTGCTCAACAACGGTCTCTACGGCGTCGAGGACGTCATCAGCGAACGCGGCCACGAATACGACAACCTCGCCCCGGTCAACTACCACCTGCTGCCGGCGGCCTTCGGCTGCACGGACTGGCTGACGGCCAAGGTGGCAACCGTCGCCGAACTGGAAAAAGTCCTCGACGCCATCGACGAACACGACGGCGCC
This sequence comes from Mycobacteriaceae bacterium, assembly GCA_029979305.1. Lineage (GTDB taxonomy): Bacteria > Actinomycetota > Actinomycetes > Mycobacteriales > Mycobacteriaceae > Mycobacterium. The sequence continues at coordinate 1,159 of JAPOHV010000129.1, forward strand.
GCCTACGTCGAGGTGATGATTCCCGAACAGGAAAGTCAGCCGCTGCCAGAGGAGATCATCGACCGCGGCTACAAGCTCAAGACGCCGCGGCCCTAAGCGCGGGACGGCTACGATTCCGCCGTGACGCTCAAAGCCGCCGAACTGATCGGCCTGGCGGTCGTGGTGGTGCTGATCGGGGCGGCTCTGGTCTACCTGTTCGGGTCGTTCTTCCTGATGGCCTCCCATGTCGAGCCCCGCCCGGGCCAGAGCCATCTGAGAGCGATGCTCCGGGAGTTGTACTACGTGCTCATCACCCAGCCGCTGATCCCGTTCTACTTCGTCATCGGGCGCAAGTTCGCAGCCGGCGACGGCATTCCCGTCGTGTTCGTGCACGGGTACTTCCAGAACCGCGCCGACTTCTGGTGGATGTCGAGGCAGTTCCGAAAGGCCTCCAAGGGTCCGCTGTACGGGTTCAACTACCCGTGGTTCGACACGGTGGAGAACAACACCCCCAGGCTGGCCGGTTTCGTCGCGAGGGTCTGCGCGGAGACCGGCTCCGAACAGGTGACGCTGGTCGCCCACTCGCTGGGGGGACTGGTCTGTCTGGAGTACGCCCACTCCCCCTATGGCCGGCCCCGGGTGGCGCACTGCATCACCATCGGCACCCCGCACCGCGGGGTGAAGTGGCGCGGGCCGATCCCGGGAAAGGTCGCCGGCGACCTCCGCGAGGGCGGCGATCCGGATCGCGAGGTGATCACGCCGACCCTCAGCGTCTACTCGACCCACGACAACATCGTTCACCCGCCCGCGACGAGTGAACTCGCCACCCAGGGTGGCTGCGACGTGGCGATCGAGGGGCTGGGTCACCTGTCCCTGCTCTACTCCCCGGAGGTGACGCGGGTTCTCATCGAGTTCATCGACCACGAGCAATGTCCGCTTCCCCCCGACTCACAGGAGTGAGCGCGCCTGGCAAACTGGTCGCGTGATGAAGCGCATGACGGCCGTGGCCGCCGCCGCACTGATCCTCGCCGGGGCCGCGCCGGCCACCGCCGAGCCGGTCGACCCGCCGGGCATGCTGACCTTCGGGGGGCTGCAGCGCACCTACCTGGTGCACGCCGGTTCCGGGGCGCCCGGCGGCCTGGTGATCAACTTGCACGGGGCCGGCATGACCGGCGCCCAGCAGGCCGACGTCACCGGCTACAACGCGGTGGCTGACCAGTACGGATTCGTGGTCGCCTACCCGGACGGTATCGACATGGCGTGGGCCGACGGCCGCGGCGCGTCGCCGCCCGACCGGCAGGGGGTCGACGACGTCGGCTTCCTGGCCGCGCTGATCGGCAGGCTCGCCGGCGAGTACCGGATCCCGCCGGGGCGGGTGTTCGTCACCGGGATGTCGGCCGGCGCCTTCATGGCCAATCGCCTGGTCTGCGAGCGCGCCGATCTCGTCGCCGCCATTGCCCCGGTGGCCGGCACGCTGGGCGCCGGGGTTCCGTGTGCCCCGTCGCGGCCGGTGTCGGTGTTGGCGGTGCACGGAACCGCAGATCCGGTGGTTCCCTACAACGGCGGGCCGATGGTCGGCCGCGGTGGCGCCAGCGACATCGTCTCCGCCCCTGCACTGGCCGAGCGGTGGCGGGAGATCAACCGCTGCCCCGGACCGCTGCAGGCCGATCCGGCCTCCGGCGGGGAGGTCTCCGAACTGGCTGCCACCGGCTGTGCCGGGAACACCGAGGTGGTCCTGGTGCGTATCAACGGGGGCGGCCACACCTGGCCGGCCGGACGTTTCTCGCTGCCCGCCGACGTGGTGGGGCCGACGAGTTTCGCCGTCGACGCATCAGGTGCGAGCGCGCAGTTCTTCGCCGCGCAGGGGTGAGAGCCTCAGGAGCCGACTGAGATCTGGTCGGTGGCGGCGTCGACGTGGATCGGCACCGTCGTCTGCATGCTGGGTGTCGCCGCCATCGGCTCCCCGGACTTGCGTTCCTTGAACCGGTAGACGAAGTGCCCGTTGCTGAATTCGATGCCCTCCGGTTCGATGCGGTCGCCCAGCGCGATGACATTGCTCGCCCGGTAGGAGCCGTCGTGGTCGACGGCGACGACCGCGTAGTAGAAGGTGCCGCTACCGCCCGGTTCGTTGCGGATCATCAGGGCCGCATCAGGTTTGCCGTCGCCGGTGGCGTCGCCGAGTGCGGGCTCACCGACGATGCGGACGGTGTTCGCGGCCGCCGAGTCCGCCCCGGCCGGCCTCTCGGCGACGCCGTCACGCAACTCGAACTTCTGGTTGTCGATCGAGACGGTGATGTTGCGCACGCCCGGCGGGACCGGTTGCGCGCCTTGGCCATGCAGCGCCGAGCGCATGGTGAGGATCAGCACGATCAGGGCGAGCGCCCCCGCGATGATCAGGCCCGCCAGGACCGGGCGCTTCACAGCCGCTTGAGCTTCAGGTAGTAGGAGATCGTGCGGGGCGCGACCTCATTGCCGCCGAACCAGCCGCTGACCCGCGACGCAGTGAGCTGAATCGGCTTGAGCCCCTCCGGGTACGGCTTGTAGACGGTCTTGTCGCCGTAACTGACGGTGATCCCGTCATAGTCGACGGTGTAGGTGAAGGCCTGATCTGCGGGCACCGAGATGACCTCGGTCAGTTCGTTGGGCAGGACGCGCTTCTTGTCGACGTTGTAGAACGGCGCGATCTCGAATTCCTCGGTGTTGAGGTTGTAACGCCAGCCGACCATGGCCGAGTTGCGGTCATGCTGCAGCGGCGAGAACGCGATACCGGTCAGCTTGTTCCAGTCGTACTGGTCGACGTCACCGAGGTCGTAGGACGTGTCGGGGGTGAAGGTCGCCGAGCCGGTGACCTTCCTGGTGAAGAACGCAGCGTTGAGCGGCAGAGCGACATGGGTTCCCTTGAACACCCTGATCTTCTGGCCGCGCGGATCGCAGAGCAGCGAGCCCAGCGACTGGGCGGCCGGCGCGGTGGACACCGGGGCGGCCGGCGCGCTCGCCGCCGGGGTCACCGGGGCGGCGGCCACCGGGGCTGCCTGCGGTCCCGCCGCGGCCGGCGCGATCCTCGCGGTGAGCCGACCGGATCGTGTGGTGGCAGGTTTGGCTGTCGCGGAGCGGGCGGGCGCGCTCGCCGCCGCCCTGATCGCGGCGCCGCGATCGGCGTGGTTCGGGTTCGCCGCCCGCCGGACCGCCGACCCCGGGCCGGTGGACGCCGTCGGGGCCTGCGTCGGGGAGTCGGTGGTGTCGGCGGACGCCGGGGCCGAGGACGTCAGCCCGATCACCACTCCGGCGCCCAGCGCCGCGGCCAGTCCGCCCGCACGTCCGATCCAAGCCTGCGTCGTCATGGTGGTCGCTTCCTGCCGTGCCCGATGTTTGCTGCCTGGCAGCATAGCCGCGCTGCTGCCCTCAGCCCCGCGCCACCGGGCGGTCCTCGCCGCTCCATTGCGACCAGGAACCCGGGAACAGGGCGGCCTCGACGCCCGCGGCACACAGCGCCGCCAGCACCACCGAGGCGGTGACCCCCGACCCGCAGTAGACCCCGGCCGGCTCCGGCGCCCCCACCCCTTGCAGGAGCTCGGCGATACCGGCGGCGGGCAGGAATGTGCCGTCCTCGGCCAACAGCCTGGTGCTCGGAAGGTTGCGCGCGCCGGGTATGTGGCCGGCGACCGGGTCGACCGGCTCGACCTCGCCGCGGAAGCGCTCCGGCGCCCGCGCGTCGAGCAGTTCCCCCACCGATCCGGCGGCGATCCGGTCCGCGGTCAGCGTCGGCCGGGCGCCGCGGTAGAGGTCGCCGTAGCTGACCGTGACATCACCCGGTTCCGGCGTCACCGGCCCTGTTTCCAGCCGCCCTCCGGCCGCCGTCCAGGCCCGCAGCCCGCCGTCGAGGATGCGCACCCCGGTGAGTCCGGCCGCGGTGAGCACCCACCAGGCCCGCGACGACCCGGCCCGGTTCCAGTCGTCGTAGACGACGACCGGCCGATCGCGGCGCATTCCCCAGCGCCGTGCGGCCGCTTCGATCGCCGCACCGGTCGGCAGCGGATGGCGGCCCAGACCGGTGCGGGTGTGATCGCTCAGCTCGTCTTCCAAAGACACGTACACCGCGCCGGGAATATGGCCGGCCAGATGGTCCGGCCGGCCGTCCGGCCGGTCCAGCCGCCAGCGCACGTCGAGGAGCGTGACGTCGCCGGCGGCGATCAGCCGGCCCAGCTCGGCGGCTCCGATCAGAACATCGTCGCGCACCACAGCTCAGATCCTCACGCTCGACGGGACGCTCGGATCGGTGAAGTCGATCTGTGCCGCGGGGTTTGCCAGCGCGGTGACCATGCCGGTGCCGAACGGACCGGCGTCGTCGAAGAGGGTGGCGGTGCCCACCGAGATGCCAGCGGAACACCAGTGCGAATCAGCTTGCACGCCAATGTGATCACCGAGCGGCAACCGGCACAGGCCGACGGTGAGGTCGCCGTTGATGTAACCGATCCCGCGGCTGCCCATATTCGTCACCAGGCTGGTGGCTTCCGAGGCGACGACCGCGCGGACGAACGGACTGGCCCGGTTGCCTGCCACCACGTCGACGGTCCTGTGGTAAACCCGTTTGCGGGAGGTGTTCTGGTGCTCGGCGCCGGAGTCGGTCCAGTCGGACTCGTCGCTGCCGATCAGGTAGATCGGCCCCGTCACGCCGGCCGGGGGGCCGAATTGCGCGGGTGCAACCCACTCGGCGCCGGGCGGCGGTGCGGACTTGCGGTAGGCGACCATCACGGCCCTGACGACCGGTGCGCCCTGCTGCAGTATGTCGCACTCGGCGACACGGATCCGCCTGCCCTCGCGAACCATCCGGCTACGCACCTGGGTCGGCACCCCGCGAGCCGCCCTGAACAAGTCGGCGGTAAACCGCGCTGGAACGAAATCCGTTGCTCCATAGCGGTTTTCCAGCTCCGATGCCGCTAATCCCACCAGCGCCGGGCCGTTGAGCATATCGGCTCCCCACCGGCTGAAGGCGTTCGCCGTCGGCATGAACGAGCCGTCGGGCTCAGCGAAGAAATGCGCGGGCGCGGCGGGCATCAGGACGGACTGGCCGCGGCCTCGTCGACGGAATCCCCCGCCATCGCACGCAGCACGGTGGCGCGGCGCTCGTCGATGGACCGTCCGAATTCCTGCAGCAGGACCGGGTTGTTCTGAACCACCCGTTCGATGGCTTCCCGCTCCACCCGGACCAGGGTGACCTCGTCGAGTGCGAAATACGATCCCACCACCGGATGCCGGACCAGGGTGCTCTGTCCCAGGTAGGCGCCTTCCTCGAGGCGGGTCACCTCGGTGCGCGATCCGCTTCCGGCCGTCACGGTCAGCAACACGACGCCGGAGATGACGAAGGCCATATGGTCGGGCACAACCCCGTCCGGCTCGATCAGCTCACCCGCCCCGAAGCGTTCGACCACGGCATACGGCACCATCGCGCGCTGCTGTTCGGCAGTGAGCAGCAGCGTGGGCGCGACAACCCTGCGGATGGCGGCGGCGACCTGCTCGGGGTCGGAGAATCCGTCCACGGCCTCGTCTAAGTGCAGGCCCTCCCGGCGTGCCGCGTACCAGATCCAGCGCCGGAAAGTGGCCTCCGCGTCACCGTCGTCCGCCGGAGAGTTGAGCGGAATCTTGGTGCGGTACTTCATATCCCCGAGGGGTACGGCAATCGGGGTGAGGTCGGGGTTGCACTCGGGCAGCTGCGCAGCAACCCGGGCCAGCATCGCGCACACCTGATCCGGGCGGTCCTCGATCGCGAAGACGCTGGTGACCCTGACGGCTTGCTTACCGGTCAGCCGGCTCAGGTTGGTGATCTCCTCCGCCGCCAGCTTGGAGTTCGGGATGATGCGCAGCCCTTCTCCGGTCTGCAGGTGCACCGCGCGCCAGTTCACCTCGACCACCCGGCCGCTGGCGTTCTCCGTCTGGATCCATTCGCCGAGCCGGAACGGCTGCTCGAAGAGCATCAGCAATCCGGAGATGATCTGCCCCACCGAGTTCTGCAGGGTCAGCCCGATGACGATCGACGTGATGCCCAGCGCGGTGAACAGTCCCCCGACGTGCGCGCCCCAGATGTAGGCGAGGATCAGCCCCACTCCGATGGCGATCAGCGCGAATCGGATCACGTCGAGGAAGATCGCCGGGACCCGCCGTCGCCAGCTGGAGTCCGGGGCGTTGGCGAACAGTGACGCCCGCACGCCGGCGAGTAGCAGGACGAGTACGACGACGGCCACCAGGGTGCTGACGATCCGCACCGGTGTCGTCTTCGCCGGGATCTGGATGGCCCCGACCATCACCAGCAGCAGCGCGCCCAGCGGCGCCAGATAGTTGCGCAGCAGTCCCACCAGCCCGACCAGAGAACTGCCGCGGCGGCGCAGGGTGTGCTGCCACTCGGTGAGCGCGATCAGCAGCAGCGGGAACCCGATCGCCACCCCGATGGCCCAGTAGAACCAGGAGTCGCTCAGCAGATCGCCCATCTTACGTCGCCCCCGTCAGTCGCCAGACGCGTTCACTGCTTCCGGCATGGGTGACGGTGCCGGCCTCGGTGAACGACATGGACTCCGAGAGGGCGTCGTAGACCCGCGAGGTGACGTAAATGCCCGGCTCGGGCATTCCGTTCTTCAGCCGGTGTGCCAGGTTGACCGCCGTTCCCCACATGTCGAAGACCGGGGACGGCTGGCCCACCAGACCGCTGCTGACTGGCCCGGTGTCGATACCCGCCCGCAGTGCCAGTTTCAGGGCAGC
>JAPOHV010000054.1 GCA_029979305.1 Mycobacteriaceae bacterium
CCGGTCGAAATGGCGCGTCTTGTACCCGGTCGAGGACTCGTGAGTGTTGCCGTGCATCGGGTCGCACTGCCAGATCACCTGATGCCCGGTGGCCTGCACCTTCTCGATGATCGGCGGCAGCAGGTCACGCACCTTGTGGTTGCCCAGCCGGCTCACCAGCGTCAGCCGCCCCGGCTTGTTGTGCGGATCGAGCCGCTCGACGTACTCGACAGCCAGTTCCGGGGTCATGGTGGGACCGATCTTCACACCGATGGGATTGGCAATCACCTCGGCGAAGGCGATGTGAGCGCCGTCGAGTTGGCGGGTCCGCTCGCCGATCCAGATGTAGTGCGCCGAGAGGTCGTAGAGCCGCGGCTCACCGAACTCGTCGCTCAGCCGCAGCATTGCCCGTTCGTAGTCGAGGACCAGCGCCTCATGGCTGGCGTAGATCTCGGCGGTGTCGAGGTTGCGGTCGTTGACCCCGCAGGCGCTCATGAACGACAGGCCGCGATCGATCTCGGCGGCGAGCGCCTCATACCTCGCCCCGGCCGGCGAGGTGCGCACGAATTCCCGGTTCCAGTCGTGAACCAGGTGCAGCGACGCCAGACCCGACGAGGTCAGCGCGCGCACAAGGTTCATCGCCGCGCTGGCATTGGCGTAGGCCCGGACCAGACGGGACGGGTCGTGCTCGCGCACCGCCGGATCGGGCGCGAAGCCGTTGACCATGTCGCCGCGGTAGGACTTCAGGCCCAGCGAGTCGGTGTCGGCCGAGCGCGGTTTGGCGTACTGGCCGGCGATGCGGGCCACCTTGACCACCGGCAGGCTGGCGCCGTAGGTCAGCACCACCGCCATCTGCAGCAGCGTGCGGATGTTGGCGCGGATATGGGGCTCGGTGTTGTCGGCGAAGGTCTCCGCGCAGTCGCCGCCCTGCAGCAGGAAGGCCTCGCCACGGGCCACGGCGGCCAGCTGACCGGACAGCCGCTCGATCTCTGAGGCGACGGTCACCGGCGGGACGCTCTCCAGGACCGTGCGCATCGCCCTGGCCTGCTCGGGATCCCAGCTCGGCTGCTGGGCGGCCGGCTTGGCCAGCGCGGCGTCCAGCCGGGCCCGCAACTCGGTCGGCAGCGGCGGCAGCGCCGGCAGCTGGTCGATCGGCACGTCAACGGTCCAGTTCACCCGATCATCCTAACCGGGCTCAGCCGGGCTCCTGACCACCGCCGAGGCGGCCTACCTGCGTCGAAGCGCCGCCGCCCGGGGGATCGCCGACGTCGTGGCCGGCAGTCATGAGCAGAAAACGCCGCAGGTTGTGCCGGGCGTCGACCAGCGCGTCATGGGTGGCCTGGGGACGCGGCGGCATCCGGGGGCAGCCGTGGTCCTCCCACAGTTGGCGCAGCTCGCGGGTGAAGCGCGGGATCTGGGGCGGCAGGCTCGTCATCGGGCCCCACAGCTGACACAGCGCCACATGGTCGTAGGCCCCCACCCACGCCCACAGTTCGATGGGCTCGTCGGAGTCGACACCGAGGAAACTCTCCAGCCCCTCACGGATCTCCCGTCTCGACTGCCACAGCGCCGAGGCCGGCGACGGCAGTTTGGGCAGGACGTGGGTGCGGACCCAACGACCCGCGGACTCGGGGTCGAACTCGGTGGACACCGCGTAGAACTCGCGGCCGTCCTCGGCGACGACGCCGATGGAGATCAGGTCGATCAGCCGGCCGTTGTCGATGAACTCGGTGTCGTAGAAGAAGCGCATGCGGGCTACCTACTCCCCGTCGTCGACGCGGTGGCGGCCGGGTGCTCCGGAGCGGGCGCGGCGTGCACCCGCCGGTCGAGTTCGGCGTCCACCTCGTTGCCGCTGGGAAATCGCGGCTCGCCGGCGATGACGTGCTGTAGCCAGAGGTCAGCCTGGACGAACGGCCGGCGCAGATACCGCTCCCGGTCGAGAGCACGGTGCATTTTGCGCGGCTTGTCCTGATAGTGCCAGCGCGACCACGGTGAATGCGGGCGGGCCAGCCGGACCGAGCCCACCAGCAGCAGCGGCGTGAAGAACATGCCCAGCAGCCCGGTCCACAGCTTGCCCTTGAGCAGCACGACCACCGCCAGCCCCAGGTTGAGCAGCACCACGGCGATCACCAGAATTCGGGCCGTCAGCGAGTGCGCATCGAGCCAGCCGCTGGTGTTGAAGATGGACAGCGGGTTGAAACCGAGCACCAGCAGACCGGCCACCGCCGCCGCGACGAAAACCGCGTCGACCGACGTCCGGCCGTCCTCGGTCCAGTACACGTCCTGCAGGTGCAGGATCAGCGCGAACTCGTCGAGCAGCAGGGCCGCACCGATTCCGAAAACCACTGCCGCGGCGGTGAATTGGTCGCGGGTTCCGTCGGTGGACATGGTGACCATGGCCACCCCCGAGATCAGCACCAGGATCACCCCGAACACCGCGTGGTGGATGTGCAGACCGCCGCCGCCCGCCGACGAGACTGAGATGTTGTGCGGTTGCCACCATTTGCGCGGACCGGTCCGGTCCGCCGTCGCCCGGATGTAGCGGGTGATCGTGCGGGTGACGAAGAAGGTGACGATGAACGCGATCAAACACCACATCAGCGGCTGCCGACCAGGGGCGATGACGTCGAAACGCATGTCCGCGAAACGAACGGGGTGACCGGCTGAGAGCACGGCTCGAAAATACGCCTGCGCTGTTCGGGGGGTTGCTGCCGGATACGCTGTGGGGACGATGAGCAGGTTGGGTTCGCCCGATTCGGGCAGCGTCCGCCGACGGAGCCGATCCGGTCCGCCGCTGGTGCTGTGGCGCCTGGCCCAGGCGCTGATCGCCCTGTTGGTGCTGCACGCCTGCTGGATGTTGTTCCATCACATCCCGTACCAGATCGACATGGACGTCTACCGGATGGGCGGCCGGGCCTGGCTGCAGGGCCGGCCGCTGTACTCCGACGGCGCGATGTTCCACACCCAGGCCGGCCTGGACCTGCCCTTCACCTATCCCCCGCTCTCGGCGATCGTTTTCGCGCCGCTGGCGCTGGTGTCGCTACCGGTGGCCAGCGTGGCGATCACCGTGACCACCCTGGTGATGCTGGTGGTGTCGACCTGGATCGTGCTCACCCGGCTCGGTGTTGCCCAGACCTGGCCGGCGGGCGCGGAGCCGGTCTGGTTGCGCCGGTGCTGGCTGGCCGCCGGGGCGGTCGCACTGGCGGTGTGGTGGTTCGAGCCCATCGGAGCCAACTTCTCCTTCGGCCAGGTCAACGTGATCCTGATGACCCTGGTCATCGCCGATTGCCTGCCCCGCCGCACACCGTGGCCGCGCGGGCTGCTGCTGGGACTGGCGATCGCGCTCAAGCTGACCCCGGCGGTGTTCCTGCTCTACTTCGTGTTGCGCCGCGATTTCCGGGCGGTGTTCACGGCGGCGGCCTCATTCGCGGCGGCCACGGCGGTCGGCTTCGCGCTGGCGTGGCGCGACTCGGTGCAGTACTGGACGGTCACCGTGCACGACACCCAGCGGATCGGTACTCCGACACTGAACACCAACCAGAACGCCGCCGGCGCGCTGGCCCGGCTGGGACTGCACGGCGGGGCTCATTTCGCGGTGTGGACCGCGGCGTGCCTGGCGGTGCTGGCGCTGACGGTGTGGTCGGTACGCCGCGTGCTGAGGGCCGGGGAGCCGGCGCTGGCGCTGGTCTGCGTCGCTCTGTTCGGCCTGGTGGTCTCGCCGGTGTCCTGGTCGCACCACTGGGTGTGGACGCTGCCGGCATTGCTGATCACCGCCGTGGTCGCGGTGCGACGCCGAGACGCCGCCCTGGGACTGGTCTGTGCGGCCGGCACTGCGCTGATGGTGTGGTCGCCGATCGACCTGCTGCCCGAACATCACGAGGCCGGCGCATCTTGGTGGCGGCAGTTGTTCGGCATGTCCTACGTGTGGTGGGCGCTGGCGCTCATCGCCGCGGCCGGGCTGCGTTCGCGACCGGCTTCCGCTAGCCCGCGGCGGTCTCCGGAATCCGCGCGGACGGCTGACCTGGTCCGGCCGGTTTAGCGTTCTTCCCACCGGAGGCCTTGAGCGTCGCGGCGTAGACGTCGACGTACTCCTGGCCGGACAGTTTCATCAGCTCGTACATCACTTCATCGATGACGGCCCGCTCGATGAACCGGTTGCCCTCCATGCCGTCGAACCGGGAGAAGTCCATCGGTTTTCCGAACCGGACCGTCACCTGACCGAACCGCCACATCTTCGAGCCCGGCGGATTGACGACATCGGTTCCGATCATCGCGACGGGGATCACCGGGACGCCGGTCTCCAGGGCCAGCCGGGCCAGCCCGCTCTTACCCTTGTAGAGCCGGCCGTCCGGTGACCGGGTGCCCTCCGGGTACATGCCCAGCAGCTTGCCCTCGGCCAGAATCCGCTGGGCGGTTTCCAGCGCGGCCTGCGCCGCATCGGCGTTGGTGCGGTCGATCGGCACCTGTCCGGCCACGGTGTAGAACCACCGGTTGAAAGCGCCCTTAACACCTTTCCCGGTGAAGTACTCGGACTTGGCCAGGAAGGTGATCCGGCGGCGCACCACCAGGGGCAGATAGAAGCTGTCGGCCACCGCGAGGTGATTGCTGGCCAGAATAGCCGGGCCGGATTGCGGAACGTATTCCAGGCCTTCGACTTTGGGACGCCCGAGAAAAGACAGCAGGGGACCCATGAAGATGTACTTGAACAGCCAGTACCACATGGTCCCTCCCTCTCAGGCGCGGCGGCGTTTGGGCTTTGGGGTAACTGTACCCACCGCCCGCCGGCCGAACCATATGACGAGCGGGTTCACGGCCAATCCACAGGCAGGTCAGTCGTCGGCGACGAGCGTCTCGATGACGATCGGTATCTGTTGGTAGCGGCCGTTCGCCGACGGCGGTGCGGCGTCATCGGCGGACGCCGGCGCAGGGTCCTCGGTCGTCGACCCGGCGTCCTGGGCGCGGTCGGACGGTTCGGCCGCCATGGTCCGCACCATCGACATCAGCGAGACGCTGTGCTCGGCGATCACGTTGAGCAGCGGATGCTGCTCACCTTTGACCAGCGCGGCCAGCGCGCACACCGGGCACCAGGCCTGCTGGCAGCGGCCCGGGCCGCGCAACGTCTCGCTGGCCATGGTCGCGGCTGCCCGTACCGCGGGGTCTAGCCGGTCGATGACGGCCTGCGCCAGCTGCCGCAGTTCGGGCCCGAGGTCGGAGTGACCCTGGCTCATCGGGGCCACACCTGCGGGTCGGGCCGGAAACGCACGGTCAACTCGCTACCTCGCAACGACGCCCCGGTCACGACGCAGCGCCGCAGCACCGACGCAAGCCGCACCCGCCGGCGCAGGCCGCCGACGCTGATGATCAGATCCTCCCCGGCCCGGCCCAGGCTCAGCTGGCCCGGGTCGAGCGGGGGCAACTCCAACCGCATCCGGTAGACCGCGTCGAGTCCCGCGCCGGACTCCCGATCGACCACCGGCCGGAGCGGCCCGGGCGGCGCCGACCCGTCGCGACGACGGGCCTCGTCGAGCAGCTGAGCCAGCGCCTTGGGCCCGATCGGCTCGCCGGGCAGATGCGGAGTCAGCACCAGCCGGACCTCGCCTACCGCGGAACCCAGTTCGTCGAGCACGGATTCCTGTTCGGAGATCCGCGCCGAATACCAGTCGAAGGCCGGATGCTCGGGAAGGTTGCGGTACTCGTACGAATCGTCCTGGAACAGAACTTGATTGACGATCAGTTCATTGACCCGCACCCCCATCACGGCCAGTGACCCGAGGGCGCGAACGGTCTCGGCGGCCACCACCCGCTCCGGGGTGAGCACCAGATGCGCCCCGACCGTCGGCTGGGTCAGCAGTTCCGTCAGCGCCTCGACGGCGGCGTGGACCGACTCGACCATCGCGACCATGACCGCGGTCCGGGGATCATCGAGGTTGGCCGACAGCCGCCGGTGGCGCGGCCAGCAACGTTCGACGTAGACGGCGAACGACGCGGGCAGGGTGAGCATCCGCAGCGCGTCGGCGGTGGACGCGCAGTCCACCACGACGTAGTCCCACCGGCCGGACTTGGCGAGATCGGCCACCGCGGTCAGGCCGAGCACTTCCTGAATACCGGGAACCGCCGAAAGCTCTTCGGGCGCAATAGTGTTCAGATCGGAATCGGGGAATCGCGCGGCCAGCAGCGGTGCCACCGAGCGCCACAGGGACTCCAGGAGTTTGAGGGTGTCCAGTTCCACCGCGTCGAGATGGCCGCCGCCGGTCTGGCCGCCCTGTTCCTCGGTGAAGATCCGGACCGGCTCGTCGCCGGCGCCCGGTTGCACCGCGACGCCGAGCACATCACCGAGCGAGTGAGCCTGATCGGTCGAGACCACCAGCACTTTCCGGCCGCTCAGTGCGGCCTGCACCGCCGTCGCCGCGGCCAGTGTCGACTTGCCGACACCGCCCTTGCCGACGAAGAAGCCGACACCGGGCCCTGGTTCAACAGGTCGGCTCACCCCTCGACCCGCCTCTTGAGGTCCTTCAAAGCGGTCTCGGTGAGCCGGCGCTCCGCCTTGCGCTTGAGCAGGCCGATCATCGGGACCGTGAGGTCCACCGACAACTCGTAGGTGACGTCGGTTCCGCCGTCGCTCGGAGTCAGGGTGTAGGCGCCATCCAGTGCCTTGAGCAGCGTGCTCGACACCAACGACCACCGCACCGACCTGCGGTCGGCCGGCCAGTCGTACCTGAGCACCATCGTGTCGCTGAGCACCGCGGCGTCCAGCACCAGCCGGGCGACCCGTGGGTAGCCCTCGGGATCAGCTTCGATGACCTCGGTCTCGGTGTACTCCGACACCCACTCCGGGTAGGAGGCGATATCGGCGATCACGGCCATGACGGTGCGGGGATCCGCATCGACATGGATCGTCTGCGCCGTCTTGTCAGCCACCTGATTACCGCTCACCCCGTCATCCTGCGGGCCCCTCGACCGGCCCGCGATAAAACCTACCCTCCCCGGCCGCGATCAGCGGGTCGGCGCGACGCCCACCGGGCGTCCGGCCTCGAGGAGGTTTTTGACCTCGAAGGCCATCCGCTTGCCCGCCACCCGGCGCTGATGGGTCATGCCGGCCAGGTCCCGTGATCGGGCCGGCTTCGCGGCGGGCTCGGCGTGCAGGAAGTAATGCAGGATCACGCCGTCGAGCACCGGCTCCAGCCAGATCTCCATGGTCCCGGTCAGCGGACCCGACACCGTCCAGCGCATGCCCTTGTCGGCCCGGTCTTCGACGACATCGAGGAATAGGTCGGGATACCAGCGCCGCCAGCTGCCCCGATCCCCCACCGCCCGGCCGACGGCGCTCGCGCTTGCGGCGACGAACGTCTCGTCGGCGACCTGAATGCTGCTCACCGCCAGAGCTTTACACATTCCCGCCGCCGGCACGGGGACCGGGTCAGCTCCGGCTCGGATTCACCCGCAGCAGTTCGGCCAGCCGTGCGGTGTGGGTGTCCCAGTTCCAGTCGCTGCTGATCCAGCGGCGGCCTGCCTCACCCATCCGCCGGGCCTGCGCCGGGTCGGCCAGCAGACCGGCGATGACGTCGACGATCTGGTCATGGGAGCGTCCGTCGACGACCCGGCCGGTCTTGCCGTCGAGCACCGTCTCCGGCGCCCCGCCGGAGTCCCCGGCCACCACCGCGACGCCGGTGGCCGACGCCTCCAGGAACACGATGCCCAGCCCCTCGACGTCCAGGCCGGCACCGCGCGTCCGGCAGGGCATCGCGAACACATCGGCCATCGCGTAGTGAGCCGGCAGTTCGGCACCCGGCACCGCAGCGGTGAACACCACGTCGGATGCCACCCCGCGGTCCTCCGCCAACCGATGCAGCGTCTCGGCGTGCGGACCGCCGCCGACGATCACCAACGCGGCGCCGTCCACCCGCCGCCGGATGTCGGCCCACGCCTTGATCAGCACGTCCTGGCCCTTGCGCGGCACGAGCCGTGAGATGCAGACCACCACCGGCCGCTCCCCCAGCCGATACCGGGTCCGCAGTTCGGCCCTGGCCGCCGGATCGGGCCGGAACCGGTCGGTGTCGACCCCCGGCGGGAGATGTTCCAGCCGCGCCCGCGGCCCGAACGCCGAGGCGAACCTGCCGCGGGTGTAGCGGCTGACGTAGGTGATGACGTCGGCGCCGTCGCCGATGCGCCGCAGCGCCGAGCGGGCGCCGGGCAGCATCGACCACCCGACCTCGTGGCCGTGCGTGCAGGCCAGCACCCGCTGGGCACCGGCGCTGCGGGCCCGCGGCGCCAGCAGCGCCAGCGGCGCGGCGGCGCCGAACCATACGGTTTCGATACCGCGCTCGCCGATCAGCCGCCGCATCCTGCGGTCGACGCCCGGCTCGGGCAGCATCAGGGTGCCGGGGTGCCGGACGATCGGGAACGGCGCGGCACGGTCGTAGGCGTCGGCGTCCTTCCATTGCGGCGCGTAGACGGTGAGCTGATGCTCACCGGTGGCGGCGAGCCGGTTGGCGAACTGCTCGAGGTAGGACTGGATGCCGCCGCGGCGCGGCGGAAAGTCGTTGGTGACCAGCAGGATCCGAGTCATGAACGTCCCAGGCTAACGGGTCAGCCACTGTGCCCACCGGGATTGCAACCCGGCGAGGTCGACGCCGAGGGACCGGCGGGCCGCGGTTTCCAGGTCGCCGTGGCCGGGCCCGGCAGCGGCGGCGTAGAGCCGACGCAGGCCGTCGACGCCGTAGTCGTCGGCCACGAACCGGGCGAACCACCAGGCCCGGTCGTAGCCGGCAGCCCGGTCCGGACCGGGCCGATCGAGCTCTGCGTCACTGGGCAACGAGGTGTCGGCGGCCGCTCCCGGCGGCACCGGCCCGGGTGGCCGGGCGACGAAGTCGGCGACGCCCTCGGTGATCCAGCGCGGCGCGTCGAGCGCGGTGTCGGGGCGGGCCGCGAGATGAAAGAGTTCGTGGGCCAACACGATTCGCAATGCGGCGTCGGACATCTCCGACGCGCCGGGGGCCAGGACGATCCGCTGTCCCCATACCCGGCGGTTCGCCGGATCGGCCCGATCGGCCACCGCGACCGCCGCGATATCGTTCCACTGCGTTCGCGGGTCGAGGTGCGCTTCGGCCGCGAATCGGGCGGGGGTGTCGGTGGCGATGACGACGATCTCCCGGGGCCAGTCGGGACCCCAGAACCGGTCGACCGCGGCGGCGGCGCCGTCGAGATCGCCGCGCACCCGATTGAGCAGCAGGTCGGTTCGGGCACCGCCGAGGCTGACCGCGCGAATGCTGCGAGGCGCCGGCGCGGCGGAACTGACCGCCGTCGCGGCCGGCGGCCCTGACCGGCCGGCGGCGGAGTGGACGGCCAGGAAAGCCGAGGCGGCGATCAGTTGGGCGGCCAGCGCTCCGGCCAGTACCGACCGGCGGACGGCGTTACCCGTACCGGCGGACGTTGTAGATCGGGGCGTTGTTCATCGGGACGACCGCCACCGGGATTCCGTAGGTCGAGGCGTGCACCATCATCCCGTCGCCCACGTACATGCCGACGTGCGAGGCGTCGGAGTAGTAGGTGATGATGTCGCCGGGCTGCATCTGGTCCATCGACACCGGTTGCCCGCCGGCGGCCAGCGCCTGGCTGGAGTGCGGGAGGAAGATCCCGGCCTGCTGGAAGGACCACATCACCAGGCCGGAGCAGTCGAACGCGTCGGGACCGGCCGCCGCCCACACGTAGGGGTCGCCCAACCGGGTCAACGCGGCCTGCACGGCAGTCGACCCAGCGCCGCTGCCCGGGCCCGGCGTCGGCAGCGCCGCCAGTGATGCGACATCGCCCAGCGCCGCGGGCTCGGGTGCGGCCGCGGCCAGAACCGACGGCGGCGGGGCCGCCGGGGCGGCCAGCACCGCCTGCTGGACCGGTGTCAACATCATGTAGCGCGCCTTGACCGCGGCGATCTGCACCTGCAACTCGGACTGCTTGCGCTGCAACTCGGCGCGCACGGCGGCGGCCTCCTCGGCGGCGGCCGTGGCCTCGGCCGCCGACTTCGCGGAGGCGGCCTCGATCGTCACGGCTTCCTCGCCGGCCCGCTGGAACGCCCGCATCTGCTCGGACATCTCGGTGGCCATCACCCGCTGCACCGCCATCTTGTCGATGAGGTTCTGCGGCGATGCCGCGGTCAGGATCGCGTTGAGGCCGTCGGTCCGACCACCCATGTAGACAGCCGCAGCTAACTTGTTGACGGCTCCCTGATAGGTCTCCAGTTGGGCCTTGGCCGCGCCCAGGGCGGCGAGATCGTCGGCGTGCCTGCGGTCCGCCTCGCTCTGCAGCGCGAGCTTCTTGTCGAGATCCAGTTGGGCGGTGTGCATGTTCTCGGTGAGCTGTTCGGCCTGCCGGGAGAGTTCGTTCAGCTTGGCCAGCGTGTCCTCGGCCGGGTCGGCCAGCGCCGAACCGCTCCACACCGCCGACATCGCCATCACGCCGGCAATTGCCGCGACCATAGGCTTGCGCACAGCGCATTTCGTCACGAAATATGGGTCAAACTTCAAGACTTCGCATCCTTCGACTGCCGCCGACTCAACACGTCGAACTGCCGGTCCATGTGCTTTAGGTCTCAGTAAGGTTACGAAACGGCATCGGGTTTGTCCAACGGGACCGCTGAGAATTCGCGGAGAACTCACGCCACACTGGTCACGTGAGCCCCACGCGAGCGGGGCTAACCGGCCAGTCCCGACCCGGTGTCGCGACGGATCGGAACCAGCCGCAACCGGGGTGCCAGACCGGCTTCGGCGAGTACCTCCAGCGCCGCGCGTTCGTCTTCCAGCAAAGTTTCAGGCGTTCCCAGCAGTACGCTGACCACGCAGTCCCGACAACCCGGGCCACGCACCGCGCACTCGTCGCAATCGATGACGACCGGGTCTTCCGGTCCGGGGGTGCGCTCGTCCATCTGTTCTCCTCGTGCGGCCGGCTGTCGGGTTACGGCACTGGCGCGACACTAAGACCGGGGTCTGACAGATTCTTAGAGTGTGGCACCCGGGTGCTGTCGGTATCGGCGCCTACGGTCTGCAGACCGTGGCCCGATCCCGCTCTCCTGAGCAGTTGAGCCTCGAGCAGTTGAGCTTCGACGGGGCCGAGGACCTTCGGTGCGGCCCCTCCGGCACGCCGCTGCGCGAGACCACCTTCGTCGTCGTCGACCTCGAGACCACCGGCAGCCGGGCCGGCGCCGACGCCGCCGGACGCTGCGACGCCATCACCGAGATCGGCGCGGTCAAGGTCCGTGGCGGCGAGGTCATCGGCGAGTTCGCCACCCTGGTCGACCCGCAGCGCGGCATCCCTCCCAAGATCGCCGAACTGACCGGCATCACCACCGCGATGGTCCGCGACGCCCCGACCATCTCCGCGGTGCTGCCGATGTTCCTGGAGTTCGCCCGCGGGGCCGTGCTGGTGGCCCACAACGCCGGCTTCGATATCGGATTCCTCCGGGCTGCGGCCCAGCAGTGCGGGCTGAGCTGGCCCCGGCCGCCGGTGCTGTGCACGGTGCGGCTGGCCCGCCGGGTGCTCAGCCGGGAGGAGGCGCCCAGCGTTCGGCTGTCCACGCTGGCCCGGCTTGTCGGATCAGCCACCGAGCCCACCCACCGCGCGCTCGACGACGCCCGGGCAACCGTCGACGTGCTGCACGCGCTGATCGAGCGGGTCGGCAACCAGGGCGTCACGACCTACAGCGAACTGCGCTCCTACCAGCCGGGGGTTTCCAACGCCCAGCGCGCCAAACGGACTCTGGCGCAGGGTCTTCCGCATCGACCAGGGGTGTACCTGTTCCGCGGTCCCCGCGACGAGGTCCTCTACATCGGCACCACCGGAGACCTGCACCGACGGGTGGGCCAGTACTTCACAGGCGCCGATCCTCGCGGCCGGATCAAGGAGATGGTGGCGCTGGCCACCGCCGTCGACCACGTCGAGTGCGCGCACGCCCTCGAGGCCGGGGTGCGCGAGTTGCGGCTGCTGGCCGCCCATGCACCGCCGTACAACCGCCGGTCCCGGTTTCCGCACCGGTGGTGGTGGGTGGTGCTGACCGACGAGCCGTTCCCGCGGCTGTCGGTCGTCCGGGCGCCCCGGCGGCAACGGGCCCTCGGCCCGTTCCGCTCCCGCGCCGAGGCCGCCGACACCGCCGGCCTGGTCGCCCGATTCACCGGTCTGCGGACCTGCACCAGCCGGATCGGCGGCGGGGGCGAGCATGGCCCGGCCTGCCCGGAGCGTGAGGTCTCGCCCTGCCCCGCCGAGCGCGGCGCGACCGCCGCGGACTACGCCCCCGCCGCGCTGCGCGCCGCAGGCCTCATCGACGGATCGGACAACTCCGCGCTGGCCGCCGCGGTCGATCGGATCGGCGAACTGGCCGGCCGGGGCCGTTACGAGAGCGCCGCCCGGCTTCGAGACCTGACGGCGGCCGCCGTGGAGGTGCTGTGGCGCGGCCAGCGGCTGGCCGCGCTGGCCGGAGTCGAGGAACTGGTGGCCGCCGCGCCCGACGGCCGGGGCGGCTGGCAGCTGACGGTGGTCCGGCACGGGCAACTCGCCGCCGCGGGCTGCGCACGCCGCGGCGTCCCGCCGCTGCCGGTGGTCGAGACGCTGCGCACCGGCGCCCAGGTGGTGCTGCCGCAGGCCGCTCCGCTGGGCGGGGCGCTGGTCGAGGAGACCTCGCTGATTGCCCGCTGGATAAACCAGCCCGGAGTCCGGATCGTTTGCGCCACAGACGATTTCGCATCACCGCGCAATTCGGCTGGACCGTGGCTGGAGTGGGCGGCGCAGGCGCGATCGGCGCAGTACGCGGCCTCGGCGCTGCTGGGTTCACAGCCCCTGGGTGAACCTGACCCAACGGTCGAGGAGTCGTTCCGCCGCGCCGGAGTCCAGCGCCCCGGCGGCCCGGCTCAGGCCGTCCTCCCAGGACGGCAGCCATTCGGCATGACTGGATAGCCCGGCGTGGGCGACCATCGCCCCGGCCGCGTTGAGCACCACCGCGTCACGCACCGCGCCCCCGGCCCCGCCGAACACCGCGCGGGCCTCCTCGGCGTTGGCCTGCGCGTCACCGCCCACCAGTTCCGACATCCTGGCTCGCGGAAAACCGAACCCGAGCGGGTCGAAGGTGAGCTTGTCGATGGTGCCCGCCTGAACCCGCCAGATGGTGCTGGTGGTGGAGGTGGTGAGCTCGTCGAGTCCGTCGTCGCCGTGCACCACCAGCACGCTGGCCCGCCGGGCCGCGAAGACACCCGCCATCACCTCGGCCAGTTCGGCGAATGCGCAGCCGATCAGACCGGCCCGGGGGCTTGCCGGATTCGTAAGCGGCCCAAGGACATTGAAAACGGTCGGCACGCCGATCTCCCGGCGTGGCGGGCCCGCGAACCTATAGGACGGGTGGAACACCGGCGCGAAACAGAACCCGATCCCGACCTCGGCGACGCACCGGGCCACCTGCTCGGGCCCCAGGTCGATACGCACACCGAGCGCCTCGAGCATGTCGGCGCCGCCGCTGCGGGACGAGGCGGCGCGGTTGCCGTGTTTGACCACCGGCACCCCGGCGGCGGCTACCACGATCGAGGCCATGGTGGACAGGTTGACCGTGTTGGACCCGTCGCCGCCGGTCCCGACGATGTCCACGGTGTCGGTCCCGATCACCTCGGTGGGGACCCGCAGCGCGTAGCCCAGCATGGTGTCGGCCAGTTCGCGCTCCTCGTCGGCCGGCGGGCTATTCATCTTCATCGACACGCCGAACGCGGCGATCTGGGCCGGCGTGGCGGAACCGGACATGATCTGGTCCATCGCCCAGCCGGCCTCCCCGGCCGCGAGCTCGGACCCCGTCGTCAATCGCCCCAGGACCTGCGGCCATGACGAGATCGGCGGCCCGTCGGCCGGGTCCGCTGGCGGTGTTGTCACCGCCCGATAGTGCCACGGCGACCACCGTCGACCAAGGTCGGCGGAGGCCGCCGGAAAACTTGTTGGAACGAATTCCGCCCCTGGCTGTACCTCAACAACTACAAAGCGTCATACTTCTCTCTGTGACGAGCGCTGTAGGTACCTCCGGAACTGCGATAACGTCGCGCGTGCATTCGCTGAACCGACCGAACATGGTCAGTGTCGGCACCATCGTGTGGCTTTCCAGCGAGCTGATGTTCTTTGCTGGACTGTTCGCGATGTATTTCACCGCGCGCTCCCAATCTGGCGGGAGCTGGCCGCCGCCGCCCACCGAACTGAACCTCTATCAGGCGGTTCCGGTGACGCTGGTGCTCATCGCGTCGTCGTTCACCTGCCAGATGGGCGTGTTCGCCGCCGAACGCGGCGACGTTTTCGGGCTGCGCCGCTGGTACGTCATCACCTTCCTGATGGGCCTGTTCTTCGTCCTCGGACAGGCCTACGAGTACTTCCATCTGGTGACGCACGGTACGACGATCGCCTCCAGCGCCTACGGCAGCGTGTTCTACCTGGCTACCGGATTCCACGGCCTGCACGTGGTCGGCGGGTTGATCGCGTTCGTGCTGCTACTGCTGCGCACCCGGATGACCAAGTTCACTCCCGCCCAGGCGACCGCCGCGATCGTGGTGTCCTACTACTGGCACTTCGTTGACATCGTCTGGATCGCCCTGTTCGCAACGATCTACTTCATCCGCTGATGAGAAGGGGTTCGATGCTCACGATCGGATCGGGCATGAGCGGCAAGTCGCGCCGGCGGCTGCACCGCCGGTTGACCGGGGCCGTGCTCCTGCTTTTCGGCCTCGCACTGGCCGGGGTGCTCGCGGCCACGCTGACGCCCAAGCCACAGGTGGCCGTCGCCGACGAGTCGCAGTCCGCGCTGCTGCGCACCGGCCAGCAGCTCTACGAGACCGCCTGCATCAGCTGCCACGGCGCCAACCTGCAGGGTGTCGACGGTCGCGGACCGAGCCTGGTCGGCGTCGGCGAAGCGGCGGTCTTCTTCCAGGTCAACACCGGCCGGATGCCCGCGGTGCGCGGCGAGGCGCAGGCTGCGCGCAAGGCACCGGCCTTCGACCTGGCGCAGACCGATGCGATGGCCGCCTACGTGCAGAGCATGGGCGGCGGGCCGCTGGTCCCGCGCGACGCCAACGGGCAGATCGCCACCCAGTCGCTGATCGGCAACGACGTCGCCCGCGGCGGCTACCTCTACCGGCTCAACTGCGCGTCCTGCCACAACTTCACCGGCCGCGGCGGCGCGCTGTCCTCGGGCAAATACGCACCCGGCCTTGATCCGGCCACCCCGGCCCAGATCTACACGGCCATGCTGACCGGCCCGCAGAACATGCCGAAGTTCTCCGACCGCCAGCTCTCCCCCGAGGAGAAGAAGGACATCATCGCCTACGTCCGCTCCTCCTCGGAAACCATGAACCAGGGCGGCTACGGGTTGGGCGGCTTCGGACCCGCGTCCGAGGGCATGGCAATTTTCGTCGTCGGAATGGCGGCCGCGATCGCGGTCGCGATGTGGATCGGGGCACGGTCATGAGCGAGCATCCCCACGGCGAGGATCTCGCCCGGATGTCCAACGAGGAACTGACCGCGCTCGGCGCCCGGATGGATGGCGTCGAGACGGTCTTCAAAGAGGAGCGCTGGCCGGTCCCGGGCACCCGCGCCGAGAAGCGCTCGGAGCGGCTGGTCGCGTTCTGGCTGCTGTTCGGCGGCTTCATGGGTCTGCTGCTGCTGCTGGTGTTCCTGTTCTGGCCCTGGCAGTACAAGCCGTACGGCGTGAAGGGCAACCTGCTGTACTCCTGGGCCACCCCGATGTACGGCATCACCTTCGGGCTGTCGATTCTGGCCATCGGGATCGGCGCGGTGCTCTTCCAGAAGCGGTTCATCCCGGAGGAGATCTCCATCCAGGACCGCCACGACGGGGCCTCGGCCGAGATCGAGCGCAAAGCGACGGCGGCCACCCTGGTCAACGCGTTCGAGACCTCCACCATCAAGCGCCGCAAGCTCATCGGCGCCTCGCTGGGGATCGGCATCGGCGCCTTCGGCCTCAGTGCCCTGGTGGCGTTCATCGGCGGCCTCATCAAGAACCCCTGGAAGCCGGTGGTGCAGACCGCCGACGGCCTCAAGGCCGTGCTGTGGACCTCGGA
>JAPOHV010000022.1 GCA_029979305.1 Mycobacteriaceae bacterium
CTGTACTGGACGCCACGTCAACTGCTCTCTTTCACGCTGTACTTCGTCTGCGTAGCGGTGGGGGGGCTCGATCCCCCGACCTCACGATTATGAGTCGTGCGCTCTAACCAGCTGAGCTACACCGCCGTGCCGGCGTCGCCGCCGATCAAACGGCTCCACCGAGCCCCCTAACGGAATCGAACCGTTGACCTTTTCCTTACCATGGAAACGCTCTACCGACTGAGCTAAGGGGGCCTGACCCGCTCCGGCGGGCCGTAGAGAGACTACAGCCTGCGGTTGGACCGAGCCAAACTCCGGCCGAGCCTTGCCTTTACGGGCACAATCTAGGCGGCTAACCCCAATCGAACCGAGGAGTCTGCCCTGCGCATCCTTTTCGTCTGCACCGGCAACATCTGCCGCTCCCCCACCGCTGAGCGGCTCGCCGCTGCGTACGGCGCCGAACTCGGGATTCCCGAGTTCACCGCAGAGAGTGCGGGGATCCAAGCGGTCATCGGCGCGCCCATCCACCCCGACGCCGCACGCGTCCTCCAGGAACTCGGCGGCGACCCGTCCGGATTCGTCGCAAGGCGGCTCACCCCGAAAATCGCCTCAGCCGCTGACCTCGTGATCACCATGACCCGAGAGCACCGCGACGCGGTGCTCGAGCAAGCCCCCCGCCAACTTCGTCGGACGTTCACGCTGGTGGAAGCTGCTCGCCTGGTGTCCGACTTCGGCGCCAGGGAGATACCGGACCTGGCGGCGCTGCGGCCACAACTTCCGAGCAACGAACCCGTGGACGTACCCGACCCGATCGGCCAGGACGCGGACGTCTTCCGCAGCGTCGGATCCATGATCGCCGAATTGATGCCCCCGCTGATGGAGCTGTGCCGGCACTCCGCATCTCCCCCTCAGGCCCCCTAGGGTTGACCCATGTCTGACCGCCTGTACTTCCGACAACTGCTGTCCGGCCGCGACTTCGCCGCCGGGGACGTGATCGCCCAGCAGATGCGCAACTTCGCCTACCTCATCGGCGACCGGGAGACCGGCGACGCGGTCATGGTGGACCCCGCCTACGCGGCGGGCGACCTGCTGGACACCCTCGAGACGGACGGTATGCACCTCTCGGGGGTGCTGGTCACCCACCACCATCCCTACCACGTCGGGGGCTCGATGATGGGGTTCGAACTCAAGGGCCTGGCCGAACTGCTGGAGCGGGTCAGCGTGCCGGTCCACGTAAACGCCCACGAGGCGCAATGGGTGTCGCGGGTCACCGGCATCCCGATGAGCGACCTGACCTCGCACCAGCACGGCGACCGGCTCGACATCGGCGCCGTGGACATCGAACTGCTGCACACCCCCGGGCACACACCGGGCAGCCAGTGCTTTCTGCTCGACGGCCGGCTGGTCGCCGGGGACACCCTGTTCCTGGAGGGATGCGGGCGCACCGACTTCCCCGGCGGCGACAGCGACGAGATGTTCCGCAGCCTGCAGAAGCTGGCCACACTGCCCGGCGACCCGACGGTGTTCCCCGGCCACTGGTATTCGGCCGAGCCCAGCGCCAGCCTCGCGGAGGTCAAACGCAGCAACTACGTCTACCGGGTCTCCGACCTGGAGCAGTGGCGCGCGCTGATGGGCGGCTGATCAGGCGTAGAACGGGCCCTGGTACACCGTGTAGCCGAGGTCCTTCAGCACGCCCAACTCGACCGGGGTGACGACCCGAACCCCCGGTCCGAAGCCGTCGTTCGGGTCCATCAGGTAGGTGACGCCGGCGGGCGCGTCGGCCGGGTCCAGGTGGGTCAGCGAACTGCCCGACGACCACGGGCTGGGCGTGTAGATCGGCACCGGACCGCCGTAGGCGGCCTCGGCGTTCGGGCCGGTGAAGTACAGCCCGCCGCCGGAACCGGTGAGGTTCGGGGTATAGGCGGCATTCCACACGTAGTCGCCTCCGATCGGCGAGACCCCATTCGCGGTTGCCAGGTACTTGTCGTAGGTGGTCCAGTTGCGGTCGATGGTGCCGGACGGATCCCCCAGGCCTGTCATGAAGCCGAACGTGTGGACGAGTTCGTGCATGGCCACCGACTGGAAGTCGTACTGGTTGTTGGGCACGGAGTCGCCCAACGCCCACGGGTAGGCGAAGTTCACGATGATCTGGCTGTCGGTGTTGTTCGGCCCGTTCTGGTCGGCGCCGGTTATCACCTTGGTCTGGACAACCGTTCCATAGAAGCCGGGGGCACTGGTGGCGAATTTCGCGTACGCCGTGGCCAGCAGGCCGGAATTGGGGTCGCGCTGTCCGACCACGTCATAGGTGAGGGTGACCGGCGCATTGACCACGATGTAGGACGAAAGCCGATTGGCCGCCGACTGCAACGCGGTGCGCTCAGCGGCCGTCCAGTACTGTGCGCCGCTGCCGTAGGCGAAGTTGAAGCCGACCGACGCCGGCGAGACGGCAACGGTGATCGGAACATTCACCGTTCCGCCGTACCCGTCGGCGACGGCGAGGGTGAAACTGTCGACCGTCTCGGTCTGCGGAACGTTGGCCAGCGAGGCGACGTGGCGGGCAACCGCGGTGGGCGTGTAGGTGAACGAGCCGTCGGGTGCGACGACCACGGTGCCCCTGGCGGTGGTCTGCGATCCGCTGTAGCTCAGGGCGTCTCCGTTGGTGTCGGAGCCGATCAGCGCTCCCGCGAGGACGCCGGTGACGGCATCGGGAGCACCGACGTTCGCCGAGGCGGTCGGCGCGGCGTTGTCCGGCGTGACTGTCACCGCGATCGGCACGTCGACGGTGCCGCCGTGACCGTCGGCAACGGTGATGGTGAACGCGTCGGCCTTGTCGGCGGCGGTTGCGGTGAGCTTGGCGGCGGCGTGGCGTGCGGCGGCTGTCGGCGTGTAGGTGAACGACCCGCCGGCCTCGACGGCCGCCGTGCCCTTGGACGTCATCACCGATCCGGTGTAGCTCAACGGGTCGGCGTCGGCGTCGCTCCCGGTCACCCGTCCGGACACCACGCCGGTGGCGGGGTCGGTCGTGACAGCGCCCGCCGAGGCGGTGGGCGCCGTGTTGGCGGGAGAAATGGCGACGAGAACAGGCACTGCGGTGGATCCGCCGTAGTTGTCGGCGACCATCACCGCGAAGGTGTCGGTGGTGTCGCCGACGCCGGCGGTCAGTGCGGCCGCGAGATGGCGTGCGGTGGCGGTCGGGCGGTAGGTGAAACCCCCGTCCGGACCGACCGTCACGGTGCCCTTGGTCGTGCTGGTCGAACCGCTGTAGGTCAGCGGGTCGCCGTCGGTGTCGCTGCCGGTGACCGATCCGGCGACCAGGCCGGTGGACCGATCGGGTGTGCCCACGCCGACCGACCCGGTCGGGGCCGCGTTGGAGGCCCCGACGGCGACGGCCACCGGTATCGCGATGGATCCGCCGTGGCCGTCGCTGGCCGTCACGGTGAAGGCGTCGGCCCGGTCGGCGGCGGTGGCTGATGGCGACGCCGCGGCGTGCCGGGCCGCGGCGGTGGGCGTGTAGGTGAAGGTGCCGTCGTCGGCGACGGCGATCGCCCCCTTGGCGGTCGTGGCGGGCGCGGCGTAACTCAGCGTGTCCTGGTCGGAGTCGGCGGCCCCCAGCGATCCACGGACCACCCCGGTGGCCGGGTCGGGGCTGCCGGCAGTGGCCGCACCGGTGGGCGCGGCATTGGCGGGGGCGATCGCCACAAGAACCGGAATGGCCACCGATCCGCCGTGACCGTCGGTGATCGTGACGATGACGGTGTCGGTCTTGTCACCGACGGGAGCGGAGAGTTTGGCGGCGGCGTGCCGGGCGGCCGCGGTCGGCGTGTAGCTGAAACTGCCATCGGCGGCCACAACGACCGATCCTTTGGCGGTTGCCCCGGAACCGTTGTAGCTCAACGGATCTCCATCGCCGTCCGAACCGCTCACCTGGCCCGTGACCACGCCGGTTGAGACATTCGGGGCGCCGGCGGTCCCCGAACCGGTGGGCGCGACGTTGACCGGAGCGACGGTCACGGTGACGGTTCGGGTGGCGGTGTGACCGGTGTTCCCACGGCGACTGAACAGGCTGGCGAAGCCGTGGTAGTGGGTGCGCCCGGTGGCGTCACTGACGGTGACGGTGAAGCTGTCGGTGACGCCGGTGTGCGCCGAGGCCACGTCCGGCGTGTAGCGGAACTGGCCGGCGCCGTCGACCGCGACGGTGCCGTGCGCGGGGTTGGTGTTGACGGTGAAGGTCAGGGGGTCACCGTCGGCGTCGGCGGCGTTGAGGCTTCCGCTGACGACACCGGTGGCGCTCTGGCCGGTCTGGGCGGGCGACAGCGTGGGGGTCCGGTTGGAGAACAGCGAGAACGGGTTGCGCCCTCTGGCAGCGGCGACGAGGGTCTGTCCGGTGGACACCGCGGCGGCGGCCGGGACGGCTGGTTGTGAGCGGCCGAGGCGGCGCACCGCGGCCAGCACCACCCAACCCACGGTGGCCTCGGCCGGCGAACCGGGCCCGGTGCTGGTGAACGGGGAGGGCACCGCGTCCACGGTCCCGGTGGCGGGCGCGGCGGTGAGCGACGCCGCGGCGGCCCGCGGAGCGACGGACCGGGCGGTCAGCGCGGGCAGTTGGAGTGCTGGTTGTGCGACCGTCGCGGCGGGGTGGGCCGGTTCCTGCACAGTGGCCGCCGGCCGGGCCATCCGGGCAGGCAGCGCCGGATCGGTCTTGACCTGCTGCGGTAGCGCCCTGGCGGCGGATGCGGGTTTGCCGGCGGCCGGAGGCGCGTCACGGCGCTGCCGCTGGGGCTTCCGTTCCACCCGGCGGACGCCATCCGCGGCGCGGGCGGTTCCGCGGGTCGCCGCACTCGTGACCGCGGGGGCGGCAGCGGTCGAATCCGCCGAGGCCGCCGAGTCGTCGGCCGGTGCCGCGGCGGCGACGCCGACCGCGCCGGTGGCTGCCGCCGCTCCGACGCCGACGGTGACCGCGATGCCGGCGATCCGGCCGAGTCCGCCTGCTTTCATGGGAACCATCACTCTACCTCAGCAAATTCTCAGTGTTCACCGATCGCCGGGCGGTTGCTGCGGGCCGACGCGGCCTGGGTAACGTCTTGCCCCAGCCGACCAAGGAGCACCGATGAGCGTCAATTACCGCCGGGACGAGGCGATCGCCGTGATCACCATGGACGACGGCAAGGTCAACGTCCTGGGGCCGGCCATGCTGGGCGAGATCAACAAGGCGTTCGACCGGGCCGAAGCCGACGGCGCCGGCGCGGTGGTTCTCGCCGGCAACGACAAGGTGTTCAGCGGCGGATTCGACCTGAAGGTGTTCGGGTCCGGAGACCCCCAAGCCGCGCTCGACATGCTCAAGGCCGGGTTCGAGTTGTCCCACCGCCTGTTGTCGTTCCGCAAGCCGGTGGTGGCGGCCGTCACCGGGCACGCCATCGCCATGGGGGCGTTCCTGGCGTGCAGCGTCGATCATCGGATTGCCGCGCCGGGGTACAAATTCCATGCCAACGAGGTGATCAACGGCATGGTCATTCCGTGGCCCGGCCTGGAGATTCTTAAACTGCGGCTGACCCGTTCGGCCTATCAGCAGGCGGTGGGCCTGGCCCGGGTCTACCTCACCGACACCGCACTGGCCGGCGGTTGGGTGGATGAACTCGCGATGCCCGACCTGGTGATGGAGCGCGCCGTCGAGTCCGCCAAGACGTTCGCGGCCACTCTCAACCCGGGAGCCCACTACGCATCCAAGATGCGGGCCCGACAGGAGACTCTGGACGCCATGCGTGACGGCATCGACAACATGCACAAAGAACTCGGGCTCTGAGAACTCCTACAGGGCGGCCTCCCAGTCCAGTAGCCGGCGGGCCAGGTCGGGGCCGGCGTCCTCCTGGATGAAATGCCCGGCGCGGATCCGGGCGTGTGGCTGACCTTTCGCACCGGGGATGTGTTCGATGAGGGCGCGGTCGGCCTTGCCCAAAATCGGGTCCGCGGTGCCGAAGACGCACAGCACGGGTTTGTCCCAGCGGCCCAACACCTGCCATGCCGCTCGGTTTGCCGGGATGGCGGGATCGGTCGGGGAAGTCGGAACAAGTTGCGGGAACGCCCTGGCGCCGGCCTGGTAGCCGCTGTCCGGGTAGGGGGCGTCATAGGCGGGCCGCTCCGCTCGCGACAGCCTGCGGACCGTACCGACGTCGACGATCCGCCCGACGGGCAGCAGCGGCGAATACTTGGCGAAGCCACGCCAGATGGAGAACGCACGCGGTGTGGGCCGGTCGGCGATCGGCAGAAAACCGTTGGCGATGAACAGCTTCGCGAACCGGTCGGGGTGCTCGGCGGCGACGCGAAGGCCGATCAGTGAGCCCCAGTCCTGCACCACGACGGTGATATCGGTCAGGTCCAGCGCGGTGACCCACGACGTCAACCAGTCGACGTGACGCTGGTAGGTGTAGTCCTGCTGCCGGGTGGGCTTGTCGGAGCGCCCGAACCCGATCAGGTCCGGAGCCAGCACCCGGTGGCCGGCCTCTGCCAGTGGCCCGATCATGCTGCGGTAGAGGTAACTCCAGGTCGGCTCGCCGTGCAGCAGCACCACCGGAGACCCGCCGGGCGGACCCTCGTCGAGGTAGTGCATCCGAAGCGGGGGCGCTCCGGCGGCGGTGACGTCGAGGTAATTGGGCGAGAAGGGATAGCCCTCGAGTTCGGTGAACCGGCTGTCCGGGGTGCGCAGGAAATCCACGCCATTTATCTAAGCAAGGACTCCTGCGACCGGGTCCAGATGTCGCCGTCGAGATGACCGGGCAGCGACGCCTCCGCCGCGACGAACTCCGGGTCCTCGCCGGCCTCGGCCTGGACGTGATAGTCGTGCAGGGCGGCGAACGCCCATTTTCCTAAAAGCACGATCGCGACCAGGTTCACGATCGCCATCAGCCCCATCGAGATGTCCGCGAAGTCCCACACGGTGGACAGCTTGGCCACCGCACCGACCGCGATCGCGACGAGCACCAGGACCCGGAAGATGTTGATACCGCGTTCCTTCACGCCGAGGAAGAACAGGTTCACCTCGGCGTAGACGTAGTTGCCCAGCACCGAGGAGAACGCGAACACGAACACCAAGACGGTCATCAAATAGGTGGTCCACGAACCGAGCGATGCCGACACCGCGGCCTGGGTGAGCGACGCACCCGCCATCTTCGACGGCGCGTGCGGGTCGTAGACCTCAGGTCCGGACACCAGGATGATGAAAGCCGTTGCGGTACAGACGATCATGGTGTCGACGAAGACGCCCAGCGACTGGATCAGCCCCTGCTTGACCGGGTGTGTCACGGTGGCGGTGGCGGCGACGTTGGGTGCGCTGCCCATCCCGGCCTCGTTGGAGAACAGGCCGCGCTTGACGCCGTTGAGCATGGCCGCGGCGACGCCGCCGGTGAACCCGCCCGCCATTTCCTTCAATCCGAAGGCGCCACCGATGATCTCGGAGAACACCGAGGGCACGTGCCTGATGTTCAGCGCGATGATCACGAAGGCCAGCAGCACATAGGCCAGCGCCATCAGCGGCAGCACGATCTCGGCCACCTTCGCTACCCGTCGCACGCCGCCGAACAGCACCGGGGCGGCCAGCAGGATCAGGGCGATCGTGGTGTAGTGCACCTCGACGGCGTGGGTGGTGTTGAGTACGTCGGCGATCGCGTTGGCCTGCACCATGTTGAAGGCGATTCCGAAGGTGAAGACCAGCAGAACCGCGAAGAGCACCCCGCCCGGCCGCGAGCCCAGGCCGCGCTGGATGTAGTAGGCCGGCCCGCCGCGGAAGGTGCCGTCGCCGGCGCGGACCTTGAAGATCTGACCCAGCGTCGCCTCGATCATCGCGGTCGCCATTCCCAGCCAGGCGACCATCCACATCCAGAAGATGGCGCCGGGGCCGCCGACCGTCAGGGCGATGGCAACGCCGGCGATGTTGCCGGTGCCGACCCGGGAGGCCAGTCCGACGCAGAACGCCTGGAACGAGGAGATGCCCTCGTCGGCGGCGCGGGCGTTGACCAGTTGGCCGATCATCCGCCGCAGATAGCGGAACTGCACGAAGCGGGTTCTGACGGTGAAGTAGATGCCGGCCGCGACGAGAAGATAAACCAG
The DNA here is from genome assembly GCA_029979305.1 of Mycobacteriaceae bacterium. Classification (GTDB taxonomy): domain Bacteria; phylum Actinomycetota; class Actinomycetes; order Mycobacteriales; family Mycobacteriaceae; genus Mycobacterium. The sequence goes on from JAPOHV010000022.1 coordinate 8,080, forward strand.
GACGTAGGTCCAGAGCAGCTTGCTGATCGGGTCGATCAGGTTCGACTGTACGAAGTCCATGCCGCCGCCTCCCGTGACCCACACGCGATGATTTGCGAATAGTGCCACCTACGGGGCTGCCGTGCAGCGCAATCGACCGCAGAGACGCCCGCCGACGTAGCCGGGTACGGCCGGACGCTACGGTCCGGGCGCGGGGATCGTCACGGCGGCGGCCGGCGGCGGTGGCGGCGGGGCGGGTCTGGGGGACAGCGCGCTGCCCCTGACCCAGTCCTTCCAGGGCACCGACCAGTCGCCGCCTTGGGCGACCGTCAACCCCGGGCCGCCGGTGTAGCGGATCTCCACCGGGTCACCGGGCTGGACGAAGTCGAAGTACCACTTGGCGTTCTCGCCGCTGAGGTTCAGGCAGCCGTGGGAGAGGTTGGTGTTGCCCTGCGCCCAGATGGTGTCGTTCAGCTCGTGCAGGTAGATGCCGTCGGTGCTGATGCGGGTGGCCCAGCCGATCTTGCGGTTGTAGCTGTCCGCGGTGCCGAGGGGAATCCCGTAGGTCAGCGAGTTCATTGTGACCACCTCACCCTTGTCGAGCACGCTGTAGATGCCCGGCGGGGTCCACCACGAGAACGTCTTGCCGGCGACCACCGAGGTGCCGCCGCGTCCCATCGAGGTGGGCATCGTCCGAACCAGGCGGCCGTTGTCGAAAACGCTGACCTGTTTGGTGATGTCGTTGGCCACCGCCAGGTGCGCGGCGCCGATGTTGATGGTGGCGTGCGCGTCGGTCTGCCCGTACAGGCCGTCGCCGAGTTTGAGTCCGAACACGTTGAGGTCCACATCGATCCGGGTGCCGGGGGCGTAATAGTGCTCGGGACGCCAGTGCGCGACGGAGTCGCTGATCCAGTTCCAGGAGCCGGCCACCGGCGGATCGGTCTTCACGAACATGTGCTTCTCGGCGAGGACCTTGTCGGTGACCGCCTCGTCGAAGTGGGCGATGACGACCGTTCCGATCCCATAGCGGACGTCGGGATTGGGTGCGAAGCCGCCCTGCACCTCGATATAGGGCCGGATGTAGTTGTTCGGCACCAGCGTGCTGAAGGTCGTGGTCCGCGACAGCGGCACCCCGGCGGGGCTCTTGCTGTCGACCGACAGGGTGTAGGTCCGGGCGAAGTTCAGCCGTTCGGTGGGGGTCCACGAAGCGCCCTTGTCCCCGATCACGCCGGCGACCACGTTGCCCCAGTCGTCGCTGAGCACGGCGTTGGTGATCTTGCCGTCGACGACGTCGACGACGGGCTTGGTCAGCGGGTTGATGTCCTCGGCGCCGTCGAACGGCGAAATCCCCATCAACGGCGGCCGCGCCGGGGTGGAGGTGACCGGGGCCGCAGCGGTGGCGGTGGCCGTCTTGCACCCGTCGTGGCAGCCCGGCAGGCCGGCGACGTCACCGGCAAGCGCACCGCACAGCATCGCCACGACGACCAGACTTGTCGTCCGTGCGCGACGAGTAAAGGTCACCGAGATCACTCCAGGGCAGTTGTCGAAGGGCCAGCCGTCACCATTGACGCCCCGAATCATAGTCACAGCCGGGCGGTGGTTCGAACCCGATGACCGGCCCGGTGCGGCGACGGTTCAGCAAATGTCGTGTGACCTGGCCCACGACCTGCGGCGGCGATGTCCCGGGCTGTTAGACTTCGGGCAACGTCGGCTCTGCTCTACCGGCCGACCACGTCGTGGGATTCCACACTCCATCGGCGCCGCCCCGGGCCCCGGGCTGCGGCTCCCCATCTCGCGGCGATTCGATATTGCCCGCCGGGCAGTCTCGCCCACCTCGCGCTTGCGCGGCCGACCACGACGCCGCCCGCCGCAGCGCATCAATGCCGGAAAGGCAACCAGATCTCATGACTACCGAAACGACCTTCGCCGGCCTCGGCGTGCCCGCCCCTCTGGTGCGGGCCCTCACCGACGCCGGCCTGACCCAGCCCTTCCCGATCCAGACCGCGACCCTGCCGGACACCCTCGCCGGGCGCGACGTGCTCGGCCGGGGAAAGACCGGCAGTGGCAAGACGCTGGCTTTCTCCATTCCCTTGGTGGCACGCCTGGCCGACCACACCCGGCGGCCCAACCGGCCCGCCGGCCTGGTGCTGGCACCGACCCGGGAACTGGCCACCCAGATCACCGCAACGCTGACTCCGCTGGCCGCCGCCTACGGGCTGCGGATCAGCACGATCTTCGGCGGCGTGCCGCAGGCTCGCCAGGTCAAGGCGCTGCAGGCCGGCGCCGACATCGTCGTGGCCTGCCCCGGCCGGCTCGAGGACCTGATGCGCCAGAAACTGATCAGCCTCGACGCAGTGCAGATCACCGTCATCGACGAGGCCGACCATATGGCCGACCTCGGATTCCTGCCGGGAGTCACCCGGATCCTGGCCGCCACCCCGCGCGACGGGCAGCGGCTGTTGTTCTCGGCGACGCTTGACAACGGGGTCGACATCCTCGTCAAGCGATTCCTCAGTGAAGAGGTGTCGCACTCGGTCGACAGCCGCAACTCCCCCGTCGCGGCGATGACCCACCACGTCTTCCACGTCGACAGCGCGGAAGCCAAGAAGAAACTGGTGCACACGCTGGCCTCCGGCAGCGGGCGGCGAATCCTGTTCATGCGCACCAAACATCAGGCCCGCAAGCTGGCCCGCCAGCTCACCGAGTCCGGCATCCCGTCGGTGGACCTGCACGGCAACCTGTCCCAGCCCGCCCGCGACCGCAACCTGGCGGCGTTCACCGACGGCAGCGCGCGGGTGCTGGTGGCCACCGATATCGCCGCCCGCGGCGTCCACGTCGACGACGTCGAACTGGTGGTGCACATCGACCCGCCCGCCGAGCACAAGGCATACCTGCACCGCTCGGGCCGCACCGCGCGGGCCGGCCGCGCCGGCGACGTCGTCACCGTGGTGCTGCCCGAACAGCGCAAGGACACCCAGGCGCTGCTGCGCAAGGCGGGCATCACGGCCGCGCCGCAACTGGTGGCCGCGGATTCAGCGCCGGTTCTGGCACTGGTCGGCGACATCGCGCCGCTGCGTAAACCCGCGCCGGTCAAGCCGGCCGCCGCACAGCCCGACCACCGCCGCCCCGGCGCACCCACCGGCCGTCGACGCCGGGCGCGCCGCCCGCAGGCGGGCGGTCGCCAGCCGATGCGCTCACCCGGAAGCTGACAGCCCCGGTTCTGACAGCCCAGGTAGCTGACAGTTCAGGGCGTGATGCCCAGCCGCCGGGCCAGGTCCGGCCCGCCGGATCTGGCGATGGCGTCGGGATCACCGCACACCACCAGTTGGTCGCGGGCCCGCGACAGTCCGACGTAGAGCCGTTCGGGCGCCCGCTGCAATGCGTAGCGATCGTTGACGACGAGCACGATGGCCCGCCGTTCGAGGCCTTTGAACCCCAGTACGTGTCCGTAGAACACCTGCTCGGCATCCCAGAAGCTGTCCCAGTAGGCCGCCGTGCCGGCCGCCTGCCGGGCCACCTGCTCGGGGTGGCGGCTGCCGGTGGTCAGCAGGGCGACGTCCTCGGGCCGCCAGCCCGCATCCAGTAGCGCCTCGATCTGGTCGTCGCCGGCGTCGAGCGCCTCGTCGGTCTTGCACGCCACGAACCTCACCTCCGGCCCGTCGCCGCCGAGCAGCCGCATCGGATGGTCGACCAGGGGCTGGAAGGTGTTGGCGATCTGGCGGGTGTTGCGGATGTTCTGGTCAAGGATGAGCGGAACCAGCGGCACCGGCGGTGTCCCCTGCCGGTCGAACACCCGCTGACCCTCGTCGATGAAGACGTACAGCCCACCGGCTTCGGGGTCGTGCATCGCGGCCAGCACCGGCTCCCACCAGCTGTCCGCGAAATCCTGCGCCTCGTCGATCACGATATCGTCGAAGCGCTGACCGTCCGGCAGGGATTCGGCGAGCTTGAGCATCGCAGCGGGCAGATCGTGTTCGAAGAACTGCGAGGTCTCCTTGGTGCGCTCGTTCTCGTCGGGGCCGGCCTGGGCACCCCACTCCATACCCAGGCTGTGGAACTCCCCCACGTAGTCCGGTTGCTGGCGTCGCGTCCAGCCCGCGGTGATCCGTTTGAGGTAGGACGCCAGGCCGTGGGAGTAGCAGATCAGCGCGACCCGCCGGCCCTCGGCGGCCAGCCGGCGGGCCTGTTCGACGGCCATGAACGTCTTGCCGCTGCCCGCCCCGCCCCTTATCTCCACCCGGGGCAGCATCCTGATCGCGCCGAGGATGACAGCCTGCTGCTCGTTGAGGATGTCGGCGGCGTCCTCGTTTTCCAGTGCGCGGGCGACGACGTCACGCTGCGGCAGGCCGCGTCCGCTCAGCGCGGTCCGCAGCTGCTCGACGGCGATTCCGCCGAGCAGGGGCAGGTGCGTCTCCTGGTTGACGGCGATATCGCGCAGCCGGGTTCCCAAACCGCCGATCTCGTCACGGTCGATCACCATCCAGCGTGGGCAGTCCGGTAACGCGAAGTCCTGCGGCATAACGCTTTTGGGGAAAACCACCACGTGGTTCCATCTGACCCTGCCCTGAGTCCACCGCGGGTCCCGCTCGATGAACGAGCGCAGCGCGTAGCGGGCCTGGCGGACCTGGCGCACCGGTTCGATCACCTTGATCTTGCCGTCGTGCTGGCGCTGCAGCCAGTCGGTGCCGTCGTGCCAGATCTCGCCGCCCTTGACTTCGACGCAAACGATCCCGGCGCCCTCGATGGCGACGACGAAGTCGATCTCGTGGTCCTTCTGGTGGTCGGTGACGCGCTGGCCGGCGATGACGACGTCACCGTCGCCGAGTTGGGCCACCAGCGCGTTGAAGACCTGGCGTTCGGTGGCGGTGGCCAGCCGTGGGTCGTCGGGCAGCGTGATGGGCATCGGTCAGGGTCTTATCACAGCGGCGCGGCCCTGAAAGCCCGTTCCGGCGGTGCAACGGCGTTACGGTTCTGTCGTGCCCCCAGGCAAGATCGACCTCACCCGCCATCCGGCGGACCTGCCGGCGCTGACAGCGGCGTTCCTTCTGGTTGTCGTATACACCTTCAGCGACGACATCGTGGAGTTCCTGTGCGACGTGACCGGACACTCGCGGTACCCCGGTGGGCCGTGGCTCGTCTTCGCACTGGACTGCCTGCTCGTGGTCGGCACCGCCGCCTTGAAGTGGTGGATCGCGGGGCGGCCGAGAACGGGGTTCATACGCCCACTGCTTTCGGGGTGGTGGGCTCTGGGCGCGACACTGGTGGTCGGCGGGCATCTGGCGCTGCTGGCGACCGCCGACCACCGGGGGCGCTTGGGCGACGTCGGAACGGTCTGGTTGAACCTGCTGGCCACCTTGGTATTCGTCACCGCGATGGCGATCCTGCTGTTCTCCGCCCTCTCCGAACACACCGGTTCACGTGGCTGGCTGGTGCCGGTGGTAGCCGGGACCTTCGTCGCCCAGTTCGCGTCGACGCTGTGGTACCCGGTTATCGAGGTGCCCGACGGATGCGCCGGGGAGATCTCCTCCAGCTACTTCTCCAACATGGGCCAGATCATTCCGGTGATCCTTCTGACACTGGGGGTGGAATCGGCGTTCGTGAGCCGCACCAGCAGGCTTCGCGATCCGGGTCGACGGGTAGCGCCCGTGCTGACAGTCGTCCTGCTGGTGGTGGCCGAGTTGCTCACGTTCACGATGCTGGTTAAAGCAGACAAGGGCCCGCAGTGCGGTATCGGCGCAATATGGCACGAGTACATCGCCTTCGTGGTCACCGCACAGGCGCTGACGATCGGGCTGCTGACCATGTTGTGGCTGTTGTTGACCGACGCCGTCAGGGCGCAGTGACCGCGCGGTTCCCGGTCGACCATCCCGCCGTGCGCTAAGGCGTTCCGGCAGGCTGCTTTTCGAAGAGGTAGTGGAAGACCATCCACTCGTTGCCGTCGCGGTAACCGAAGACCTCCGAGCAGAACAGCAGAAACATCCGCCAGCGCTGCAATGCGATCGGCGCGGGCGTCGGGCCGCCCTCCAGAGCCTGCGTGCAGGCCTTTCTGTTGGCATCCAGGCGGTCAAGCCAGGCGTCGAGGGTCTTGGTGTACTCGCGTCCGTTGACGTCCCAGACCCGGGACTGTGTGAGGTCGGCCGGCAGGAAGTGTTCGAACAGGTCGCGGCTGGGCATGGTGCCGCCGGCGAAGAAGTATTTGCCCATCCAGTCGGTGGTTTTGAAATCGTAGGCGAACCGCCGGTTACCCAGGATCTGCACCATCATCCGGCCGTCGGGCTTGAGCCAAGAGCTGACCTTGCTCAACACCATGTCGTAGTTCTTCATGTGCTCGAGCATCTCGCAGGACACGATGACGTCGAACGCCCCCCGGAAGGCGGGGTCGTCGAAGCTGCTGGCATCGGCCTTGACGTTGGCGAACCGGCCCGCATGCCTGCGGTTTCGCTCTTTGATGTGGTCCTGCTGGGTGGCGCTGTTGGACAGGAAGGTGACGTCCACGTCGTCGTAGTTGTCCAGGATGTAGCTGCCGTGCGAACCCCAGCCGCAGCCGAGGTCGAGCACCCGCAGCGGCCCGCGCCGCTTGACGAGCTCACCGAGTTGCAACCGCTCTTCCAGGAAGGTGTGCAGCATCGCGACCTCGGCGTCGGCGAGGCTGGTGGCGGCCTGCGGGAACAGGCAGCACGAATACTTCAGGTAGGGCCCCAGCATGATGTCGAAGAAGGCGGTGGGCACTTCGTAGTGCTGGATGTTGGCGTCATCCTGGTGGGTGGCGCCGGCGCTGGCACGCAGTTTCTCGAAGTACTTCTTCTTGTAGTGGGCCTGCTTGTCGACGTCGCCGCCGCACTCGAAGGTCGTCACCCACTGCGCGCACATCAGCCGGACCAGCCGTCGCATGACGGCGTCGGGCAGCAGTCCGCGCTCCTTGAGGGCGAGAATGGCGTTGAAGAGACGTTCCACACCCGATATCCAAACACGGGGCGGGCCGTACGCTATCGCCGTGACGGTCCCGTGGTCTGCGAGCCGCCTCGGCGACCTGGGCGGAAAGCGCATCGTCGTGACCGGGGCGACCAACGGCGTCGGGCTGGCGACAGCGTCGGCGTTGGCCAGGGCCGGCGCCCACGTGATCCTTGCCGTGCGAAACACCGACCTCGGCCGGCAGCGGGCGGCCGAGATCGGCGGGTCGACGTCGGTGGTGAAACTGGATCTCGCCGACCTGGACTCGGTTCGCGCCTTCACCGTCGACGGCGATGTGGACATCCTCATCAACAACGCCGGCGCGGTGACCGAACGTCGCGGCGAGACGGTGGACGGCTTCGAAATGACCCTCGGCACCAATTTCCTGGGACCGTTCGCGTTGACGAATCTGCTGTTGCCCCGGATCCGGTCGCACATCATCATCGTGGGGTCCGAAGCGCACCGGTCGGCCACGCTGCGGCTTGACGATATGCACCTGCGACGCCATCGATGGACCCCGATGGGCGCTTACGCCAGATCCAAGTTGGCCGGGATGCTGTGGGGCCTGGAGCTCGACCGCCGTTTGCGCGCAGCGCAATCCGGCGTCGTCTCGCAGCTCACCCACCCCGGCTGGGTCGCGTCGAATCTGTCGCACGTCTCGGATTCGCCGCTGATGTCGGCAGCCCACCGGACGGTGAAGTTCCTCGCCGACCGGATGGCCAACGACATCGACCAGGGAGCGGCGCCGACGCTGTACTGCATCAGCGAACCGATCCCGCCCGGCAGCTATGTCGGAGTCACCGGGCGGTTCGGCCTCCGCGGCGACCCGGTGCTCATCGGCCGTTCCGCGGTCGCCTGTGACTACGCGGCGGCGGCAGCACTCGTCGCCTTCGCCGAACGGGAAACCGGCACGACACTGACGGTGTAGCCGTCACAAGTTAGGCTGCCCTACATGTCTTTACTCTTCAACCCCGCCACCTACGCCCCGACATCGTTCGACGAGGGCACCCGGGAGCAGTTGACGGCTCTGGTGGACTTCTTCGAGACCAAGGGCCTGGCCCGCAACAAGGAGGAGTACTACGCCGGCGAGTGGTACTCCGACTTCATCAAACTGGTCGCCGACAAGAAGATCTTCGCGACTTTCGCGACCCCGGCCGAGGTCGGTGGGCTCGTCGGCGCACGGTCGGCACGGTGGGACCTGGCCCGGATCAACGAACTCAACGAGATCCTGGGGTTCTATTCGCTGGCGCACTGGTATGCCTGGCAGGTCTCGGTGCTCGGACTGGGACCGGTGTGGCTCAGCGCCAACGACGAGGCCCGCGCGCTGGTGGCCGGCCTGCTCGACGAGGGGCACATCTTCGGCTTCGGGCTGTCCGAGCGCGAGCACGGCGCCGACATCTATGCCTCGGACATGATCCTGACCCGCACCAGCGACGGTCTGCGGGCCAGCGGCGGCAAGTGGTACATCGGCAACGGCAACGCGGCCGGACGGCTCAGCGTGTACGGCAAGTTCGCCGACGACGACCCCGAGCATCCCGGCGAGCACGTGTTCTTCCTCGTCGACCCCACCCACCCCGGCTACGAACTGATCAAGAACGTCGTCGCCGGCCAGATGTACGTCGCCGCATTTAACCTGCGCGACTACCCGGTGGCACCCGCCGACATCCTGCACGTCGGCACCGCGGCATTCGACGCGGCGCTGGCGACCGTCAACGTCGGCAAGGTCAATCTCGGCTGGGCCAGCATCGGGATCTGCGAGCACTCCTTCTACGAGGCTGTGACACACGCCCACAACCGGGTGCTCTACGGCAGCCGGGTCACCGACTTCCCGCACGTGCGCCGGATGCTGGCCGACGCCTACGCCCGACTGGTCGCGATGAAGATCTTCGCCGCCCGCTCCACCGACTACTTCCGTTGTGCCAGTGCCGATGACCGCCGGTTTCTGCTGTTCAACCCGATCACGAAGGCGAAGGTGACCAGCGAGGGCGAACGGGTGATGGACCTGCTGTGGGACGTGATCGCCGCGCGAGGCTTCGAACGCGACACCTACTTCAGCCGCGCGGCGTCCGACATCCGGGCGCTGCCGAAGCTGGAGGGCACCGTCGCGGTCAACATCGCGCTGGTGCTGAAGTTCATGCCTCGCTATCTGGGGGCGGCCCACGGTGCGGCCCAGCAGTATCCGGCGACGCCGGTGCGCCAGGACGGCGGCGACGACGCCTACCTGTTCCACCAGGGGCCCGCCAAGGGCCTGGGCTCGATCGGGTTCGCCGACTGGCGCCCGGCCTTAGACCGGTTCGCCCACCTGCCCAACGTCGCGCTGTTTCGCGAGCAGATCGAAGCCTTCACCCAGCTGGTGCTAAGCGCCCCGCCGACCGAGGCCCAGCAGAAGGACCTCGACTATCTGCAGACGCTGGGCCAGCTGTTCGCCCAGATCGTCTACGCGCATCTGATCCTGGAGTCGGCGGAACTCGCCCTTGACGACGGCGAGACCCGGCCGGGCTCGGTGAGCGACCTGTCCGACCTCACCGAGGCGCACCTGGACCGCATGTTCGCGGTGTTCATCCGCGACATGGCCGATCAAGCGGTGAACCTGCACGGCCAGGCCTCGGCGAGCGCCGCGCAGAGTGCGGGGGCCCTGGCGATCGTGCGCAAGCCGCGGATCGACGCCGACGCGGAGGCGTCGTTCGTCTCCGAGGTGCTCGGCTACAGCGGCGCCTACGAGATGAAGCCCTGAAACACCGGAGCCGCATCCGATGAGGACTTCGGCGGCCCGGCTGCTGCTCGTCGCGGCGCTCGGCGCGGCCGTCGTCGCCGGGCCGGCCCATGCCGATCCGTCGCCGGCGCCGGCGCCGCCGTCCCAACCGGTCACACCGCTGCAGCAGTGGCCGCCCTGCGGGTTGGGCGGGCAGTGCTCGCCGCGGTGTTATCCGCCGTGGCTTCCCCCGCCGGCGCCAGGAGAACCGGAGCCGGTGTTCCCGCAGCCGTGGCCCCCGGTCGGGCTGGGCGGCACCCAGTTCTCACCCTGCCCCCCGCCACCGCCGCCTCCCCCGGGCCAGCCCTACCCGCCGCCCCCGCCACCGCCGCCGGCGTGGCCGCCGTGCGGCCTGGGCGGGGAATGCTTCCCCGGCGGGCTGCCGCCAGGCTGGTACTGACCCCGCCTCGATGACGCTGCGCGGCCACACCCAGTGGAAAGAGGAACTCATCGTCACCGATGAGGACGGCGAGTCGTTCTGCTTCGGCTGCGGGTGGGGCGTCGAACCTCCGGTGGCCTACCTACCGGCGGCCGCGGACTGGCGCCGCTGCGTGCCGGCGTTTCTCGGTGACCGCCGCGATGAGGTGATCGGCGTGATGGAGTCGCTGAATCACGTTGTGCGCGTGGGGCCTTACCCCGAGCTGCGCTCCTAGACGGATGTGACGGCGAACAGGTAGCCGCTGCCCGCGGGGCTTTCAGCGGCCGCCGCGCCGGGCAGCTTGAATCCCAATCCGCTCAGCAGAGGCGCGAACCTGATGACCGCGTGGATCAGCGCCGTCATGGCCCTGCCGACCGCCTGGCCGACGAGGTTACCGATCGGGTTGTCGCCGATGAGGGCACCGACGGCGGTGCCGACGGCGGTGCCGACGGCGGCCTGCAATTCGGGCTGGTCGATGACCGCCTGGATCACGGTGGTCGTCAGTTCGCTGGTCGCGGTGCCCTCCACGATGGCGGGCGCGATATCGCTGATCAGGTTCTGCACCGCGGTGTCATCCAGCAGCGAGTCCACCGCGGTCGTCACCAACTGGCTGACCACCGGGCTCAGGTTGGAGGTGTCGGGGGATCCGGTCACCAGATTCACGACGACCTTCTCCGCCACGGCGCTGACAACGTCCTGAACGGCTGACTGCCCGAGGATCGAACGCAGCGCGACCGAGACGGTGGAGTTCACCGCGGCCATGACGGCGGGATCGGCCTGCAGCGCATCGAGTGCGCCGGCGAGTGCGGCGGCCGGGTCCGTTCCGTTGAGCACGGCGGCAGTGAGATCGCCGGCGGTCCCCGCGAGCGCGGCGACGACGCCGGGCTGGCCGATGAAGCCGGTCAGCACCGCGCCCGCCGTATCGGCAAGGTTCGCGGCGGCCACGGGATCCGAGAGCAGGCCGACGATCGCGTCGCCATAAGTGGGCCCGAGCAGGCTGCCGACCAGCGTCCATGTCGAAGGGTCCGCGGCCAGATCGTTGACCAGCGTGGTGGCGGCGGTGCCGAGCGCGCCGACCAGGGCGACATCGCTCAACGCGGTGTTCCCCCCCGCTGCGACGGCGGCGGCGATACCGTCCTGGACCGCCGAGATGGTCTGGACTGAATCCCACGCGGCGTCGAGCGCGGAGCCGAAGCCCTTGCCGTTCAGCGCCCCCTGCAACTGGTAGGCGATGCCGCTCAGTCCCGGCACGACGCCGGGCTGGTCGAGGAAGACGCTGACCATCGTGCCGGCCACCGACCCGAGGGCCTGGCCGGCCGCCGGATCGGCCAGCAGGGCGACGGCCGCACCGGCCACCGACGGGGCGATGCTCGCCGGGAGGTCACCGAGCGCCGACGCCAGATAGCTGTTGAGCGCACCGCCGACAGCCGCCCGCACCTCCGGATCGGCCGCCAGTGCGCTCACCACCGAGGCGGTCGCCGAACCCGCCGCCTGCGCCAGGCCGGGGTCGGTCAGCAAAGAGTCGAGGGAGATGTCACGGAACAGCGGGTCGCTTTCCAGCGAACGAATGCCGTTCTGCAGCGCGGCCACCGAATTGCCGCCGCCGGCGACGACGAGGACGAACTGCTTGGCGGCACCGACCAGCGCCGCGGTGGCCCCGGGCTGGGAGAGCGCTTCGGACAGCGGCGACTGAACCGGCTCTTCGACCGACACCGCCGCCGCAGGGGCGGCCGCGGTGCTGGCACGGGAGATCTCACGGCGGCTCACCGCCAGCGTCGCCCAGCCGAAGGGCGCGGCGATCGGCGCCAGCGGATCCCTACCCCCGCCGAGCCAGGCCAGCGGGTCACCGGAGACCGCCGATACCGAACCCCGAGGGGCGGCGACGGACATCACCGGCGTCGCTTCGACGGGCAGGACGGCCGGGGGCGCTATTAGCGCGACGGGGCCGGAGGACGGCCCGTTGTCGGCGACGGCAGCGGCGGGAATCTCAGCAGCCGTTAGGGATTCGACACTCGACGGCACAGCCGACGCGACCGGTTCCACCGCCGCGGCGGCCGGCGAAACGGCAGACGGGTTCTTGGCGCGGCCGGGGCGCGACACGTCGACGCCGACGGCAGGGTTCTTCGACCGGCGTGAGGCCCGCCGGTCACCCGATGGCGCCGGCGAACCCACTGCTCCTTCACCCGCGACGACTCCGCGGCCACCCCTCGAGTGCCGCGGAGTCGTGGTGCTGGGCGAATCCGCGGCCCCGGCCGACGCAGTAGCATCGGCCGGCGAACCGGCGTCCGC